>JBDHYH010000077.1:0-19171 GCA_039811325.1 Chitinophagaceae bacterium
GGAAAATATGCAACAGGAAAGAATGAGAACGGAGTTCAGCAATTCGAGAATGTGAAAGTTTGGGATTATGCAATCAGCGCCGGTGATCAATTAAGTGGACAATGGCCGCTGGAAAGGTTCGCAAATGGCATATACCATCTCAGGGTTTATGGACCTAACGGTTTTTTCAGAGAGTTCGCAGGAAGCAAGATTGATCCTGATATTGTAATAGAATCCGATTATCAGCATAAAAAAATTTCGAACACACTCACAGGGAACTTAGATATCCTACTCAAGAATACTGGTTCCCATACACAACAAATTGAAATAGCTGATTCAACCTACAAGCGTAGGACAAAACACATCTTGCTGGAGCCCGGAGTTTCAATTCACCAAATCATTGATCTGGCTTCCAGCTACCATTGGTATGATCTGAAGATCAGGGTAAAAGGATACAATTCTTTTGTAAGGAGGTTTTGTGGCAGGGTGGAAACCGGTTTGCCTGGCAAGAGTGATCCTGCCATGGGAAGATTGATTTGATTGAGGAAACTTTTTCGCATCCCGTACCAGGTCAATACGGGTAATCCAACTCCATTGCTAACTCAAAATCAAGCTCTCAATGCCTTTAAAAGTGGTTTAGTTTTTGAGATATGACGAAATGAAATTTCTTTATCTTGAATCGTACACTTCAAAATCTATCGCAAGAAATCAATTTAAAATCTTTAACCATTCCACAATTATTTATCATGAAGAGTATCTCATCATTTATTGTTTTACTAATTGCCATGTTGGCCGGCAATGTTTCTGAAGCACAAAATTTTACCCTGGGAGTCAGGACAGGATTGAGCATCCCGAATCTCACGGCTAATGCGAAGGAATCCAATCCTCTCAACAAAGGATACAAGTCAAGGCTTGGTCCGGATGAAGCTATTTTTGGCGATTATCATTTCTCAAAACTATTTTCTTTAGAGGCCATGATTCAATATTCCGCACAAGGCGGAAAGAAGAACGGCATGCAGGCGTTTCCGACACCACCGGAGATGGCAGGAATGTTTCCCAGTGGTGCACCTCAATATCTTTATGGAGATTATAAGAGTGAAGCAAAACTCAATTACCTGCTGATTCCTGTACTGGCAAAATTCGGTTGGCCATTGGGCAAATCCTCACCTATACGTGTTTACGTGGATGCGGGTCCATTTGCAGGATTCCTGATCAATGCGCATCATATAACTAATGGTAACAGTGATATTTACCTGGATGCAGGAGGCAATCAGAAAATTTCTCCTGCACCACAGTCCTTTGACGCAAGCGAAAATATCAAGGATCAGTTGAACACATTTAATTTCGGCGTTTCAGGTAATGTTGGATTAGCTTACCATTTCAACAAGAGCCACCTGTTTGTTGAGGGTGGCGGAAACTATGGATTTCTAAACATTCAGCAGGGCTCAGCCAATGGAAAAAATCATACAGGTGCCGGTACTGTGGGCATTGGTTATGGTTACACATTCTAACGCCATCCTTAAGAATTCTTCAGGATTGATCAGGCATGTGGGTCTTTACTAAATAAGTCAACTAAACTAAAGTTCGCGACTTTGGTTTAGTTGATTCTAAAGTTGTCTGATTTTGACATTCTTAAACCACACTTCACTGCCGTGATTTTGAAAGGTGATATATCCCTTGTCCGCTTTGCCATAGAGTGGATAGTCTTTCCATTTGCCGCTCTCACGTTCCTTATTCCATTCCGCACTGTGTAGTTCATATTCTACCACCTTCTCCCCATTCAGCCAGTGCTCCACATGATTTCCTTTCTTCACAATACGGGTATGGTTCCACTCTCCGGCAGGATTGGGTTTTGCACCCGGTGCAGGGTTCATGGCGTAGTTAGCTGCTGTATGTTGCCAGTCTTCTAATTTTTCAGGAAAATTCACATCATCGATGATCTGGTATTCCGGCCCGGTTTCGAATGAGTAGGGAGCCTCCTCTGTTACTAAGTATAGGATGCCGCTATTCCCTTTAGGAGAAATCTTCCAATCGATAGAAAGATCAAAATTCTCATATTGTTTATCTGTGCAAAGATCGGCAGTGATGGCGCCATAATTTTCTGCACCTCTTCTGCAGTGGATAACTCCATTATCTACTGACCATGAAGCGATAGATTGGTTTTTGTACCCTCTCCAGCCATTCAACGTCTTTCCATCAAATAACAGTTGATAGCCTTCTGCTTTTTCCTTCTTCGTTAGTTTGTTTTCAGTAGTTGACTGTGCCCGGGCATTGTTAAATGAGAATATAGTTGACATCACAATGCATAGTATCGTCAAATAATAATTTTCAAATTTCAGACCGGTGCATATTTTTTTATTGGTAGTACCTTTCATTGTTATCATGTTTTTATTTTGAAATTAATTTAAGTTGATCCGGATCCCAGTGTATGATCTTGTCATCGAAATAACCTTGATTGCAAAGCAAAGCCGGCGCTGCGGCACGATAACCAAACAATGCATCTTCAGCCACTTTTCCTTTATTGCGAATGGCATGTATCCAATTATAAAAATGATCAAAATGTGCGCCTTTGTATCCTTCCTCTGCTGCATAAACCAATTCATCAGGTGGCAACATTTTTTTTCGCTCATACACATATTCTTTTTGTTGCGGATTTTTATTTTTCAGGAGAGGATCCGTAGCGTCTGCCTGGTACTTGTTCTTGAGTAAAGTTACCTTGTCCCACTCCACCGTCATTGAGCCTTCGCTCCCAACCATTCGCAGGTAATTGGTTCCTCCGGTACCATCCACAAAGTTCACGCGCAATGAAAGATTGAAAGGAGGATGATTTTTAGTGTCAGGATAATCAAACATGCCAAGCATGATGTCGGGCACTTCACGGCCGTCTTTCCAATAACGCAAACCACCGGTAGCCATGATCTTGTCGGGGCCATAAGAACCTGTAATAAAATGCAAACTGGAAAATAAGTGCACAAACAAATCGCCCGAAACTCCAGTGCCATAGTCGCGGTAGTTTCTCCATCTGAAAAATCTTTTGGAATCAAATGGCCTTTTGGTTGTGTTGGAGAGATAGCGTTGCCAATCCACTGTCGTTGGAGATGCGTCATCAGGAATAGGATATTGCCATGCACCTTCCGGAGACATTCTTGCCCAAAATCCTTCTGCATAATTCAACTGGCCGATAGCACCTGCTTTCAAAAGTTCCTTAGCCTTTTCATTTCCCAGTGAACTCATTCCCTGGCTGCCCACCTGGAACACAACATTATTTCTCGTCTGCGCCTCCACCACAGCAGGCCCTTCTGAAATATCATGCACCATTGGTTTTTCGCAATACACATGCTTGCCTTTGTTCATTGCAGCTACTGAAATATCCTTGTGCCAGAAATCAGGTGTACCGATGATAACAGCATCAACATCACTTCTGTTGATGATCTCATTGTAATCTTGTGTAACAAATATATCGTTTCCCCAGCGTGCTTTGGCTGCCTTTAGTCTTCCATCATAGAGATCACAAACACCTGCCAATCTCACACCTGGTACAGTGAGGCAGGTGATCGCATCCGCTACTCCCATTCCGCCTGCTCCTATCAGTGCTATCTGAATCTGGTCATTGGAGCTATGGTATGCTGACCTGCGCATCCATTCTTTCAAATGGTTTCTCTTGTCTTTAGATGAAATGATAGCTGGGAAAAAGGAAGCGCTAATTATTCCCTTTGACACATTTGAAATAAACTTTCTTCGAGAGTCCTGGTTTTGCCTTGTCATGATTGCAGTTTAGAAGAGTAAGCATTGAAGGTACAATCCATTTCTGAAGTGGGTAATTATTTTAAAAAAGAGAACTGCAACGCCCGGCAGTTCTCTTTTTGCTCATAAGGCATTTGCTAATAAGGGTTAATAGAATTAGGAATACCGGCAATCTCTTATGAGGACGGAATTACAAAGGAGAACTGAGGTCAGGCCGCAATTTTATAACCATTGACTCGAAGGATTTCTGGGTACTACTAAATTTTTTTGCCCATGTCTTAAAATCCTCCTTGGGAAACGCCGCCTTAAACATCTTTTCCCACGCTTCATCAGGATTGGGTTCAAATGAAGCCCATCCTTTAATAAGGGGAAACACGACTATCACCTGATTGCCTTCTCCAAAAGTATTGGTCAATATCTGGTAATAATTTTTGGAATTGTTTTTCTGGTGCATTTCTTTTATCTTTTTGATCGCTGCATAAAAATCCTCCTCCATTCCTATGTTGATATCGATCAAATACAGCCCCAACATATCCAATTTCATATCTGATGGATTTGAGGGCTTATAACTGTCATCACTTTCTTCATAGATATAGAGTGGTATTTCATTGGTAATATGCCTGCCCACATTGAGAGTCCAATCTTCAGAATGGCTATTTTCGCCAGCTGCGTCAAATGCTGAATGAATGTTTGTCCATGAAAAATGATTGCGGAATACAAAATGGAATTCACCCCGGCGTTTACCGGTGAGCACTTCAAAAATATTAACAGCAAGATCCCCTTTATGATAGTCTTTGATGTGCTGGGCAAGGCCTCTTTCAAAATCAATTTCATGCATGTTAAGTGGATGCAGAATCTCCACAGCTATCTTATTTTCTTTGGGGGTATTGCCTTGTGCACGCAAGATTATTGGCGATATTAATGCCATAAGAAATAATATTCGTTTCATGTTTTATTGTTTTAGTTGTTTTAAATCGAAATAATTTTTATTGATTTGATTTCATATCTGCAATTGAAAAGAAATACCATTTCTTTTCAATTAGATTTTTGTGAATGGTAGTGCACTCCTATCCATCATTGAAATAGCGCTCATAATCCAAATCACCTGCTATCTTATCCCGGAATTCCATGTTCTTGAGTTTATTAGGTTCAAGGAAATCTCTATCCGGTTTTTCCAGGCTTGCTTTTATATCCTGTGCTACCGGCAGAAAGAAGTAGTATCAGGATTCTGTTTTTTCATTGTGGCTTCGGTAATTGATTTGCCAAAGGAGGATTTATTGATCTAAATCTAACTCAGATCGAAATGAATATTGATGGACTCAGGATGAATACACCCAAAAATTGTCCGAACAGGAGAATTACTTACCGGGGCTACTTTCCTCTCAAAGCTCCCAATGTTCAACTGTATTGATTGATTGTAAAAACCGATTCCTATTCAAACTAATAATCGGCGAAAGTATACTGGCACCAAATTCCAGGGTGTTTTATTCACAGGACGTCCTTACCTGCCGGAATACAGGGAGTAATAATACCACCTGGCAGGATTTAATAAAATCTTTTTTCTTTAAGATAATGTTCAATGTATTCCCCAATCCCTTCTTCTAATGTGAACATAGGGTCAGCATATCCTGCATTTCGGAGTTTATCAATACTGCCACAAATCACGTCTTTATAACCTTCGCGGATTGTTGAGGGAATTTCTTCGTAAGTAATCTTCGCCTTCAGGCCAAGGCTTTTAAAAACCGAATATGCAAGATCGTTATATGTTCGGGGAGTGGCTGTCCCCACATTATAAATTCCTGAAAGGTGCGATAACTTTCCCGCTTTCCATCGACTGAGAAACCATTCACACACTTTCACAACATCCAATACATAGATAAAGTCCCGCATGTGGCCTCCGTCAGTTATTGATGTCTTATGAGAGCCGAACAATCGTACAGTGCCTTCGTTCAAGGCTTCGCGAAAACACCTGTACACCATGCTGTATCTGCCTTCTTTGTGGTATTCGTTGGGACCATAAACATTAAAGAATTTCAATCCCACCCACAAAGGAGGTTTAGAAGCCTGGCTTACAGCCCACAGATCAAACTCATGTTTTGCCATGCCATAACCTCCCATAGGATGCAATGTGTTGAGCAACTTTTCATCATCCGAATTTTCATCCTCATTGCCATAGGTGGCCGCTGAAGATGCATAGATAAAAGGTACTTCATTCAGGGTAGCATATTGCCAGAGTCGCTGAGCAAAGCTTACATTTTGATTTTCAAATTCTGAATAGTCGGCTTTGAGCGTATCAATCCTCGCTCCGAGGTGAAAAATAAAATCAGGCTTTATGGTGCCATTTTCCAGGCATTGAAACAAGTCTGTAGATTCAATTTTCTGTGCAATTGATTTGCCTTCGAGATTTCTCAACTTAGCCGGGTTATTGAACCTGTCGACGATGATCAGATCTGTATAACCTCTATTGCACAAGTATCCGGCAAGAACGCTTCCTATGAAACCTGCTCCTCCCGTAATGAGTATAGATTTAGGATTATTCATTTTCCATAAACCTGCTGAGTGTGTTCAGGTAATGAGTTTCCCATTCCTTTACAGATCCCCAGTTTTGCCCTTCAATAACAATATCGGCTCCTTTTACAACTCCGATATTTTCAAATGGTATTTTGAGACTGCGTTCAAATGACTCTCTAAGTGCAGGATTTACTGAAACCATTACCCTGCCTTGTGCTTCTCCAAACCAATACGCATCTTTTCTGAAAGGCTGTCCTGCCTTTACTTCAAATCCTCTTCCGGAGAAGAAAGCAGACTCTGCAAGGCAAATAAACAACCCACCTTCAGAAATATCATGTGCGCTTTGAATCAAATGGTTTTTGATCAGCGTACTTACGGTGTCGTGTAAACGAAATTCTTCCTCCAGATCAAAATAAGGAGCAGGTGAATATTTAACACCTTTGATGGAGTATAAATATTCCGAACAATTCAGATCCTCGGGATTATTACCCAACAAATAAACCAGGTCGCCATCATTCTTAAAATACAAAGACATCTTATTCTTTACATCATCCAGTACGCCAGCCATACCTATAACCGGAGTTGGAAATACAGGCCCATCCTGCGATTGATTATAAAAACTCACGTTGCCGCCGGTAACCGGAGTATCAAATTTCAGACAGGCGGCAGACATTCCTTCGATACTTTTTACAAATTGGTAATACACTTCAGGGTCATAAGGATTACCAAAATTCAGGCAGTTGGTAACACCCAATGGCTGTCCGCCACTGCATACAATATTTCTGGCTGCTTCTGAAACGGCAATCATGCAACCTTTGAAAGGATCAGCAAACACATAGCGGCTGTTGCAATCTGTTGTGAGGGCTAATGCTTTTTTTGAATCTCTGATGGCAACAATTGAAGCGTCTGAAGGATCGTTGGTATTCATATTGGCAGTGCCTACCATACTATCATACTGTTCAAAAACCCACTTCTTGGATGCGATAGAAGGATTTGAAATGAGTTGTAAAGCAATATTCTTTAATTCAGTTGGTTCCTCAATTGACTTAGGATCAAATGCCTTAATTTTTTCCATATAGGCAGGTTCCCGGTATTCCCTTTCGTAAACCGGCGCTCCGCCGCCGAGCACCAAACTCTCAGCAGGCATAGAGGCTACCAATTCGTCATGCATATAAAAATTCAATATACCGGAATCATTCACTTCGCCAATCTGCGAACAGGGCAAATCCCATTTCTCAAATATATCAAGTACCTGTTGTTCTTTTCCTTTTTGAACAATGAGCAGCATACGCTCCTGGCTCTCGCTTAACAAGAGTTCCCAGGGCTGCATATTTTTTTGCCTTACTGGTACTTTGTCCAGAAAAATATCCATACCCGATTCCCCTTTGGCGCTGGTCTCAGCAGTAGAACAAATAATTCCTGCGGCGCCCATATCCTGCATACCAATCAAGACTCCGGTTGGTATAATCTCGAGACAAGCTTCTAATAATTTTTTTTCCTGGAAAGGATCACCTACCTGCACAGCAGGTAAGTCCTGAGCACTTTCTTCATGCAGATCTGCAGAAGCAAAAGCAGCGCCTCCCATTCCATCTTTGCCGGTGGCACTACCTGCAATAAAGACAGGATTACCCACACCATGTGCTGTAGCACTAACGGTGTCGCCTATACGTGCTACACCGGCACTCATGGCATTCACCAATGGATTGGTATGATAGCATTCATCAAAATATACTTCTCCACCTACAGTAGGTACTCCAAAGCAGTTTCCATAATGACCGATACCGCTTACCACGCCTGAAACGAGATGCTGTGTCTTGGGACTTTCGATATTTCCAAAGCGAAGTGAATTTAATGTAGCCAAAGGCCGTGCACCCATTGTGAAAATATCGCGGTGAATACCGCCTACTCCGGTAGCTGCGCCCTGGAAAGGTTCGATGGCAGAAGGATGATTGTGACTTTCTATTTTGAATACCAATCCCAGGCCATCGCCGATATCCATAAGCCCCGCATTTTCTTCTCCCGCCTTTACAAGCAGCCTGCTGCCTTCACGTGGCAGGGTCTTCAGCCATCGGATAGAATTTTTGTAGCTGCAATGCTCACTCCACATCACAGAGTATGCACTCAGTTCATTAAAGTTGGGCACACGTCCCAATATTTCTTTTATCTTTTCAAATTCGTCTTCTTTCAGACCTAATTGCAATGCCGTTTTTACTGTTACTTCCATGCTTTGTTTAAAATATGCGCAAAATTACAATCAATCCTCCGAAGGCGATTCTTTAATTATCCAGAGTTGGTGAAAAAGAACCATCGGATTTGTCGCTGATGCTGTTAATTCCAGACTGATTGCCATTCCTGGTCTTCCCAACTACTCTATTTTAATCAACATTCATTTTGGCAAGCTGCAGTGCCTTGATTAAACAGATTCTTCTCTTCGTTCAGAATGACAACTACGTATGTGTTTTTGTACAACGATCCAATTTGATATCAGCCAGCTTCAGTGCCTTGATTAAACGGTTTCTTCTCTTCGTTCAGAATGACAACTACATTTGAGGTTTTGTACTTCGATCAGGTTTGATCTCAACCATCTCAACCTTCTCAGTTCTATACCTCCTAAACTGTCAACTATTCTATTTTATTTATCTACCATATTAACCTACTTCAGTACCCTGATTAAACAGATTCCTCTCTTCGTTCAGAATGACAGCTACATTTGTGTTTTTGTACTCCGATCAGGTTTGATCTCAACCATCTCAACCATCTCAACTATTCTAAACTCTACAACCTCCAAACCTTCCAAAAAATCCTACCTTCCCACATTCTAAAATCAAATGCTTGACGTACCTGCTATTTTTTTTATATGCAGCCATAATTTTCTGGCTCCTTTCCAGGATACCATTTTTCAAAAATTGCGGAATCGCTACAAAATGGTTATTGCTGTTATTTGGTATCAGGGCTGTTGCCGGAATGTTGAATTGTTACCTGAGTTATCACTACTTTCCTGTATCCGACTCGCTGGCCTTACACACCATAGGGCTTAACGAATATTATTTATTGACCAACGTCCCTAAAGTATTTTTTCTTGATCTCGTTCGCGATCCGTTTAACAATCACTATACAGGTCTTTTTGAGGTGAGCCAATCTTTCTGGAATAATCTCAGGATGAATGTAATCGTAAAGGGGATCGCTATGTCCGATGTGATTACCCTCAGAAATTTTTACACCAACACTTTGTTCTACAATTTCATCGTGTTTTTCGGAAGTGTCGCTCTTTACAAGGTTTTCAGTGTGCAGTACGATGGTAATAAATTGATACTTATCATCATGGTATTCCTCTTTCCATCTTCGTTGTATTATACAAGCGCGATACACAAAGACGGGTTGATAATGTTGTTCGTAGGAATAATCATTTACACCATGCACCGTATGCTGGAGTACGGATTTACGATGAAACGATTGCTTATCTTAATCCTGTTTTTTCTATTGATATTTTCCCTAAGAAATTTTGTGAGTATGATTATTGCACCCGCATTGGTAGCATGGTGGTTAGCTCATAAAAGGCCACAGTTTTCAAAGGTGATTTTCTTGATTGTGTTACTGGTTTGTGTGGTATTGTTTTTTTACTCACGGATTTTTGTTCCCGGTTTAGACTTTCCGCGATTTGTTGCAGAACGCAGGGAGTCTTTTGATGTGATCTCAAAAGTAAGTAACACCTATATGCCATTAGGAGTTCTTACCCCTACATTGCCAGGGTTCATCAATGACCTGCCAATAAGTTTTTACCATGCATTTTGCCTACCGGCCTTGTGGAATTTTCCGAACCCGTTGTCCCTTCCTTTTGTGTTTGAATTGATGATAGTATGGGCATTATTCATTCTGTTTCTTATTTACAGGAAGAGCAATTCCCGGCTACAACTCCTTCTTTATTTCATGTTATTTTTTTGCCTGGTCAATTTACTCATGATTGGATATACCATCCCCAATCTTGGAGCCATTCTGAGGTACAGAAGTATTTATATTCAACTCCTGGCTGTTAGCTTGTTTGTATCTACAGACTGGAGGAAGATGAATTCAAGAACTATTTCAGGATAATTATTTTCATTTTTATCATTCTATTATGGGTTGCAAAACCCGGACTGCTTTCTGTTGGTATAAAAATGCTGATAGTAACTCCAAAGCAATTCTCGCAAACCAAATTATTTTCTCAATTAAAGCTATCGTATATATTACATTTATTATTATCTGTCATGATTTGCACTTATTTCAATAGATATTTCACCTTTTTCAAAATATTTTTGTTGTATTAATAAATTTTTTCCTTTTTTTGTGCCACAAAATTCAAAACACAAATGAATACATTACGATTAAATGCAATCCATGATTATTTTTCTCAGAACAGGCTGGTAGATGGGCCTGAATCCAGAAAGGTAACTTCTTATTTTGGCGAAAATGTCTTTGACCTGAAAAAAGCAAGGGAATTCATGAGCAGCGAAGCATATAAGAGCCTCGTATCCTCAATCAGGAATCAAACCAAGATAGACCGCAGAATGGGTGACCAGATTGCATCTTCGCTGAAGAACTGGGCAGAATCAAAAGGAGTAACACACTACACACACTGGTTTCAACCATTGACAGGTGCTACTGCAGAAAAACATGATTCATTTTTCACTTTGAAAGGAGATGGTTCTGCACTTGAAGAATTTGACGGTGCAGCATTGATCCAGCAGGAGCCTGATGCTTCTTCATTCCCAAGCGGCGGCCTCAGGGCTACATTTGAGGCCCGTGGTTATACCGCATGGGATCCTTCCTCGCCCCCATTTATTATGGAAATGAGAAATGGAAAGACATTATGTATTCCAACAATCTTTGTGGCATATACCGGCGAATCACTTGACGCCAAGACTCCGCTGCTTCGTTCAAAGGTAGCTGTAGAAAAGGCTGCCTTAGATGTATGCCAGTATTTCGATAAGAACATTACAACCGTGACGCCTACACTCGGATGGGAGCAGGAATACTTTGTAGTGGATGAAGGAATAGCCGGAGCAAGGCCAGACCTGATGATGACCGGTCGTACTGTGTTTGGGCATGCGCCTGCCAAAGGACAACAACTGGAAGATCATTATTTTGGAGCGATACCTGAAAGAGTGTATGCCTTTATGCGTGATTTTGAAGAGGAGGCTTACAAACTTGGCATTCCTTTAAGAACAAGGCACAATGAAGTAGCGCCGAGCCAATTTGAGTGTGCTCCTATATTTGAAGAAGTGAACCTTGCCGTAGATCATAACATTCTGCTGATGGACGTGATGACCAGGGTAGCAAAGAATCATAAACTCGTGGTGCTGCTACATGAAAAACCATTTGCCAAGATCAATGGTAGTGGTAAGCACAACAACTGGAGCCTGGCCACAGATACAGGCGTTAATCTTTTATCGCCGGGCAAAACCCCAAAAAGCAATTTGATGTTCCTTACATTTTTTGTGAACACGATAAAGGCTGTTCATGACAATGCGGATGTATTGAGAGCAGCAATTGCTTCTGCAGGCAATGATCACAGGCTGGGTGCCAACGAAGCCCCTCCTGCCATCATTTCTATTTTCATTGGCGAATACCTGACTAATGTACTCCACGAAATAGAAAAAAGAGTAGGCGATCGTTTTGATGAACAGGATGAGGCGATGCTGAAATTAGACATTCATAAGAGCATTCCTGAATTGTTGCTGGATAATACAGACCGCAATCGTACCTCACCATTTGCTTTCACCGGAAACAAATTTGAATTCCGTGCTGTAGGTTCGTCTGCCAATTGTGCCGTCGCAATGACCACTCTCAACGCTATAATGGCCGACACGCTGGTAGAATTCAAAAGCCAGGTGGATTCGCTGATAGATAAAGGCGAAAAGAAAGAGATTGCCATCATGCAGACCATCCAAAAGTTCATCATCGAAAGCAAAAATGTATTGTTTGAAGGTGATGGTTACAGTGAAGCCTGGGAAAAAGAAGCAGAAAAAAGAAAACTGCAAAATGTAAAGACTACGCCATTAGCACTGGATGCTATGGTCACTCAAAAAGCCGAATCGCTTTATGAAAGACATCACATCTTCAGCAAACCAGAACTGGAAGCACGTCATGAAATATTGCTGGAGGAATACATCAAGAAGATACAGATTGAATCGCGCATCATCGGCGACATGTCCAGCACTTACATTTTACCGCCTTCCATCAAATATCAGAACGTACTCATCAAGAATGTCAAAGGTTTGAAAGAATTGGAATTCAGTGAAGACCATTATGCCTCACAAAAACAGATCCTCGTTAAGATATCTGAGCACATCAATGCTATCAACAAGAATGTAAAAGCCATGATTGAAGCTCGTAAGAAAGCAAATGTGATTGAAGACACACGGGAGCGTGCAATATTCTATTGCGATGGGGTGAAGAAGTACTTTGAGCAGATCCGCTACCATGCCGATAAATTAGAATTGCTGGTGGACGATGAATATTGGGAATTGCCCAAATACAGGGAAATTCTGTTTCTCCGGTAAGAAAAAAATCATTCGTTAAAAGTTCCATAAGGCTGCAACTGTTATTAAACCAGGAGAAAAAAGAGACATCTATCTTTTTTAATCTATAAAAAAAATTGAAATGAAAAGAATCATCTTAATGGCCGTTGCAGCCTTAGTAGTATCTGTAGGTGCACAAGCCCAAACCCAAAGGAAAGCAGATACTTCCCGTATCATGCAGATGAAAGAAAACAGGCATGATATGATGTCACAGCTCAACCTGACAAAGGACCAAAAGCAAAAAGTAAGAACCTTAGACCAGGACAACAAATCGAAAATTGAAGCTGTCAGAAATGACAATTCACTAACACAAGAGCAGAAAAAGGAAAAAATGAAAGAGTTGAGGAAGGCGCATCAGGAAGGTATGAATTCTATCCTGACCAAAGATCAGCAGGACAAAATGAAAGCCTACAAAAAAGATCACAGGGGAAAACAAGGAAAGAAAATGATGAAAAGAAAAATGAACCGCAAGAATGGAGTGCAAAAGACACAGGCACCGGTGAATTCATAAGAAATTATTGATTCAGTATTAATCGGTTGACAACCTTGTCAACCGATTTTTTTTGCATTTATGGTGAATCAATAATGATTCGCAGTCACCCGGAAGGTGATATCCCCGGTGGTGAAATTCAAAATCTCTTATCGGCGCAATCACAATTGTTGGAAACGCAAGGCACTACTCAAGAGCTATTTTGATTTTGAGGTTTCGCTATTTTGAATGCTACTCAATGCCTGAACTTTCTTTTCAAGATCAGAAACCGTATTCATCAATGATTGCACTTGTTGTTGCAACTGGTCATTCCTGGTTGTAATGCTTTGCAGTGCATCCAATTTATTTTTCAAAGTATCATTCTCTGCACTTAATTCCTGCACTGCTTTCACAAGTGGTACCACAAAATCCGCATAACGCAATCCATAAAAACTCTTGCTTTCATCTTTGGGTTTATCTACTCCGCTGAAGTTGTAGTTGATGGATTGTGCTGCCTTTTCCACATCCTGTGCAACAAATCCTGTGTAAACAATCTTAGATTGCTCCAGGATTGCATGTCTCATTGTTTCATTACTGCTATTAGCAATGATGGTTCTAGCGGTAGTGGTCGTGAGATTTTGTTTATTGCCGGTTTCCTTAGATTGTATCGCGTTCACATCGAGCGTGTAGGTAATGGGAACTAATTTATTAATGAAGTCTAAGCCCGGAACATCCTGCTGCATGTTTCGCTTGTATCTTCCATCGCTAAATGTAGTCCAACCTACCTTACCACCGATACTTGTAACACCGGTATTACCAATTCTTACCTGGTTGGAAGCGGAGGCCACTGCATACGATCCTATAGCTGTTGAGTTGGAAACATCCACAGGGTTCACATCAGCGAGATAACCAATGGCAGTATTATTCGACCCTCTGTTTCCATATAGGGCTCCACTACCTATTGCCGTATTCTCACTACCGGTTGTGTTGCTGACCAAGGCATTAACCCCTACTGCTGTATTATCATTCCCATAGCCATTTCTAAGGGCATTTACTCCTAAAGCAGTATTGAGACTTCCAAATGAATTGTACAAAAGTGCAAAGCTGCCAACTCCCGTATTTGCCCCGCCTGTGGAATTGTCAAAAAGAGCACTGTCGCCTACTGCAGTATTATTTGATCCGGTTGTATTGAAATAGAGGCTGTAAGCTCCTGTCGCTGTCAACCCGCTTGCAGTTGAATTTGAAAATAGTGCGCTATCGCCCGTTGCTGTATTTTGATTTCCTGTTGTATTGTGATACAAAGCACCCTGTCCATTTGCAGTATTATAATTTCCTGTGGTGTTAGAGTATAAACTTCCATACCCGCTTGCATTATTACCGTTTCCTGTGGTATTAAGAATTAGAGCGTCTGTTCCGGCCGCTACATTATTTACCCCAGTCGTATTACTGTATAAAGCTTCATAACCAATTGAAGTATTATTAATCCCACTTGTATTTCCATTCAAAGCGCTTTCTCCTACTGCCGTATTTTTAAAACCGGTATTATTGGAATGTAAAGCAGTAGTACCTATAGCTGTATTGGAGTAGCCAATTAAATTGTTCCTTAACGCATCGAAGCCAATTGCAGTATTACCGGATCCTGTACTGTTTGAAAACAATGCCTGACCTCCAATTGCCACGTTGTAGTTCCCAACAGTATTTAAATATAAACTGTACGCACCCAGCGCTGAATTATATGCTCCAGACAAATTATTGTATAGTGATAGATACCCATTTGCCGTATTGTTGTAGCCGGATGTGTCAGTATAAAGAGATTGATATCCTGTTGCAGTATTACTGTATGATTGATTAAAATACAAACTTTGGAAACCTACTGCTGTGTTCTTATCTCCCGTTGTATCCCAATACAACGCACCCGAACCTATAGCAGTATTAAAACTTCCTTTTCTATTAACTATCATCGCTTTCTCACCAATGGCTGTATTGGATGAGCCGGTAGTATTCATCAGCAAACTATTAGCACCATACGCCGTATTGTATGCGCCCGTTGTATTAGCCTGCAATGAAAGCAAACCAGCTGCAGTATTATTAAACCCGTCTGTATTTTTGTAAAGCGATTGGAACCCTAAGGCTGTGTTTCCTTGCCCGTTTATATTTGAGCTAAGAGACCGATAACCCCACGAAGTATTGCTCGGAAAATTATATTCGATAATTCCTGATAAAGTATCATTTACTTTTATCAGCAAGGGTTGTCCATCAGTGGTTCCAATAAAATTTACTGATGTATCCGTACCGCTATTTCCAACCAACGACCAACCGGCACCTCCTCCCGACAAATTGTTCCATCCGCTTCCATCATTATACCAAAATGATTTGGTATTGGTATCATAGACCAGAAGCCCTGCGGTATTTGGTATGGCAAGCCGGTTCGTAGTACTTACTCTTGGAATCAGGATGCCTTTGTTGGTCGCCTTGATATCAAGCATGGCATTGGGATCCGGCTGGCTTCCGTCATTAGTGATGGATACACTCTGGGCAAAAAGATTGTTGCTTGTAAAACTGAAAGCAAGAAGTATAATGGTAGAAAATAGAATACGTATCATGGGTTTTAAATTTTTTAAATTGAGTAGCGCGATGCGCTCCTGACTCCGATAATTTCAGAAAGGAAAATTCAAAGGATTATTGGGATTAATTCAATAGCCAAAACCGTTGGGGCAGGGATGCTTCTGACGAAATTGTAACTCAAAATTATCTTACCGGCAATCAGCCGACAATAGCATGAAGATGTTATATCATGCCTGTTTAGAATTGGGGTAGTCCTTGAATACAACGTGTGGCTCTATTCATTTTAGATTGCACAAATTGGTACTGGTCATCATCGGTACCGTTGCAAACTTTTACACCTGCCCTGTAAGGATCTTTCATTAAACTTTCCCCACCCGGTATTGAAAATTTCCTTTGGAAGTAACTCCTTTTGCAGCAATCTCAAATATCAGCATGCAGCATCCGGAATCGTGTTACCTTTCATCAATTTGAAAAGATGGGTATGAAGATGTGCAGAATCGTCCCGGACCTTATCACTGTGTAGTCCTTTCCATAGCACAGGTATGGCAGGAGTATTTTTTTCTTATCCTGTAAGGTAGAGTAATTATCATTAATCAAATAAGGCATATTGGAAATCGAGTTGATTCCGCTTTCCTGATTCTGCTTTGTTGTTGATACAATATCTGTTATCGCTTATTTAAAAGTTTATTTATTGTTCTCGTGTTTTGCTAATGCAGCGGAACAGAGCTAACGGGCGCATCCCATACAGCTTTCCAATTCCCGTTTATTCTTTTCCAGTAAACGAGATAATTACCACTATCAGCAAAAGTTGGTACCGGCGAATTTGGTGATGCAGTAAACTTCACACTGTACTTTCCCCATTCAATTGCTAAAGGGCCATTCGCATTCACTTTCTGGGTCTGGAGCGAAAAGTCCACATCTCCAAACTGAAACAATTGTTGCCAGTAATTTTTGATGTTGACCTTCCCCTCCAACGGTTTATTGTTTGGCGGAAATTGAATTACGTCATCAGCCATTTGTGCTACTATAGAATCTGCCTGCTTATTTTTATAATAGGTTTCAATTCTTTTGTTCGTACTGTCAATTAACTTTTGAGCGATAGCTGATTCTGTACTCATCTCTTTTTGAATATCATCATCTGTATTCTGTTTTTGATTACAGGAGAACATTAATAACAATGCCGCCAAAATAAAACTGATTTTTTTCATAAAAATTCTGGTTGAGTTTGAAAAATACACGTTGTTTTTTACAGGGCAACTTGATCTGCTGCGTAATATGCTTACAACTCAAAAGTATTTTACATGCATTGATCAGGCAATAACATGAAAATGTTATTTTACTTTCCGGAACGGCTTTACGGATAACCGGGAGCGTCTATGCTAATCCTGAAAAAAATTACGGAGTTTATTAATGGCTTCAGTGCGGGAGTGCACATGTAGTTTTTCGTATATGTTTCTGATAAACGACCGCACAGTTTCAATACTGATATTCATTTTATCGGCAATCTCTTTGTAGAGGAATCCTTTTGATAATTCTTCCAGTACCTCTCTTTCCCTCAAGGTGAGTTTCGCAATGGAATTGGCCTCGCGGTCTCTCTTGTTGAAATAATTCACTACCATCCGCGCAATAGTTGCCGACATGGGTGAGCTACCGGAATCAATTTCCCTGATAGCACTAAGTAGTTTTTCAGGTGGTTCACTTTTCAGTATATAACCGGTGGCGCCTGCGGCGAGGGCATCAAAGATCTTATCAGGATTGTCAAATACGGTAAACATCATAAACTGGATTTTTGGAAAATCGGGTTTCACCTTTCGGATACAGGTAATACCCGAGTGCCCGGGCAATTCTATATCCATCAGTACTACATCAGGTTGAATACTCCTCACTTCACTATTGAATGCTTCCGCATTTTCGTAAGCACCAACTAATATCAATCCATCCCGGGCCTGAATCAGCGAACTGATCCCTTCCCTGATCACCTTGTCATCTTCTACTATCGAAACCTTTATTGCCATAAAGTTCAAACCTATTAGTAATTGGCCGTCTTCAAAACAAAACTACCAGCCGGAAGGTTCTTCCGCAATAACACATTCATGTTATTTTATCCGGGATCATAAAAATCTCCCATTGCAGTAACCACGGTTCCTCCTTCCGGTGAGGGAGTTACATCCAGGGTTGCATGTATTGATGAGGCACGGTTTTTCATTCCTTTCATTCCATTTCCAAAATGATGTATTGAATCTTCGCACAATCCTTTGCCATCGTCAGTGATCCGAAGCGTATAGTGTAATTTATCCAATTCAAAATCTATTTTGATATGATGTGCCTGTGCATGTTTTACCGCATTGTTAAGCGCTTCTTTCAGTATCAGGAAAAGGTTGCGTTTAATATCAGGAGGAACCACCATGCTATCTCCTGTTTCGGGAAAATGAATAGCGTATTTCAAAGGGAGCCCTTCCAGGAATTTATTGACATAATGACGAAAATAGGCAAGCATACTTTCGAGCTGATCCTGCTGGGGATTGATCGTCCATACAATTTCGCCCAGGCTATTGACAAGTTCGAGAGATTGACTGTTGATGGTTTGCAATACATCGAGATAGTCTTTTTGGGTTGCCTCTGTATTCTGCTTTGCCAATTCACTCCTAATGGAAATTCTTGTAAGCCCAGCACCAATTTCATCGTGGATATCATTGGATATCCTGTTTCTAAGGTCACTGACTTGCTGTTGTTGCTTCAGTATCGCCAGCTTATTGCGAAGCCTCCTTGTAGAAATTGAATAGATGATCCACGCTGTGATAAGTACCGCCAGAAAAATGACCAAAGAAAGAAACCACCAGGTTTGATAGTAGGCAGGAATGACCGTCAGCAAAATCGTAGAATATTTTCCGTCCCAATTCATCCCTTTGAAAGAGGCCCTCATTTGCAATTCATATTTCCCCGGAGGCAGCTTTGAAAATTTTGCTACTCCATCATTTCCACTCTGCTGCCAATGATCTTCAAATCCTTTCAGGCGATACGAATAATCAATTTCGTGGCCATGCATCATATCCGGCGAAACAAAAAACACGGATACATTTTCTTCCTTAGGAAAAACTCTTAATTCTTTTTCGAAAGGTGATATGTACATCGTATGATCCATCTTTTGGATTAACGTTGGAATGGGAAGCCCGGCTTTTTCTTTCAGCAAAAGATAGTCAGGATCAAAGTAGGAGAAACCGTGTGTTGTACCGATGAAGATATATCCATTTTTTGCCAGCATTATCGGATCGTCTCCATTGACCGGGGAAATATGTAATACTATAATGACATATTAAATAGACCAAAAAAAACCTGAAAAAATATA
>JBDHYH010000078.1:0-18900 GCA_039811325.1 Chitinophagaceae bacterium
TCATATCCACCTGCTCATATCAGTATATTTTTTCAGGTTTTTTTTGGTCTATTTAATATGTCATTATAGTATTAGATTCCTGGGGTTCTGCCATGTTCTTTAGAATCAAGATATTGAACCGGGGTTCATTCGTCAGGTGAGTTCTGTGTTCAGGAGAAATGGTACCCATTAGGCTTTGATCAGAAGCGCTTCCTTTCCAAAAGCCGTAATTTTAGCAGGCGTCATTTCCGGTTACTGATAAAACATTTCGAGATGAGAAAGAAAATATACTTCCTGGCGTTTTTCTTTGCGCTCAGTTTAGTTGCTTTCGCGCAGAAAAAGCCCAATATTATTTTTGTACTGACTGATGATATGGGTTATGCAGATATAGCATGTTACGGAAATCCATTGATCAAAACACCTTTCCTCGATATGATGGCACACGAAGGTGTGATGGCAACCAACTATGTGGTAACCTCACCCATCTGTTCTCCGTCCAGGGTCTCATTATTGACTGGAAGATATTGCAGCCGGTCTGATTTGAACTACGTGATCGGGCCTGGTAACCCGCTCGGCATCCCCGATAGCGAAATCACGATAGCAGAAATGCTGAAGACTTCAGGTTATGCCACAGCATGCGTTGGTAAATGGCATATAGGTGATCATGGCAAATCATTACCAAATCAACAAGGCTTTGATTTTTTTTATGGTATGATGTACAGCCATGATTACCGTGCACCCTATGTAAATACTGATACGGTCATAAAAATTTTCAGAAACGCGACTCCTGAAATTTATCGACCTGATGATACAGTACTTATTTCGGATTACACAAAAGAAAGCATTCGCTTTATCAGTAATTCCGTAAAAGAAAAAAAGCCTTTCTTTTTGTACCTGGCTCACAACATGCCACACCTGCCTACAGCCTTTGCTGCCATGAAGTACCGGGCAAAACATTCTGCCGGAGGAAGATTCGGAGATGTCATTGAGCAATTGGATGAAGGCATAGCTGCCGTTTGGGATGCAGTGGTGAAAGCCGGACAGGCGGATAATACCATCTTTATGTTTAGCAGTGATAATGGTCCCTGGCTGAATACCCCAAAACGAATGTTTGATGATGGCGTTTCCCAGCTCTATGATGTCGGATCTGCGGGTATCTTCAGGGGATGGAAGGCTACTTCGTATGAAGGAGGACATCGTGTCCCTTTTATCGTTTACTGGAAAAATCATACGCTGCATGATGAAGTGATTACAGCTCCCTTGTCGAATATTGATGTATTACCTACCCTGGCCGAATGGACAAATTCGAAATTGCCGGACAGGACTTTGGATGGACAGTCAGTGGCCAAATGGCTCATGATAAAAAATTATAAGCATGACCATCGTCCGATCTATTATTATAATGTAGTACTTGAAGGTGTGAAAGATGGTGAATGGAAATTGCGTATTACCAAAAAAGATGACCAGCCTTTATATGAAATGTATAATCTGTCATGGGATCCTGAAGAAAGAGTAAATCTCTTTGACAATAATAAATATGCATCTGAAAAAGATCATTTGTTAGCACTGTTCAAAGCATATCCACCCAAGTAAGATAGTGGATGAATGAATGAGATTACATGTAATAACGTGGTTTTTACGACAAGCGCAGTTTCAACGGAATGCCGGTGATAAATGTCGGCATTCCGACAGGCTTCACCTCGTCGGAAGATTCGAGCCCCGATTATTTGCTATATTTCTCAATAAACTTCATTAATCTTTCTCTGTTTAGATTCTTGAGTTTTTTCTCCAAAGCCATTGCTTCGCTTCTTGTATTTTTTTCAATGACACATTTGATTTCCCATGGAATGAAAGGCTTTGTAAAGGATTCCAAACCGTTGTTATGTCGCCTGATCCTTGCCTGCATATCCTGTGTCTGCCCGATATAATACTTGTCGAACTTAGTTGAGTGAAGGATATATACGTAGAATGGCATTGTTCGAAATAAAATACCCGTTTTCAAACGGGTATTTTGCGGAGAGAGAGGGATTCGAACCCCCGGACCTGTGACAGTCAACGGTTTTCAAGACCGCCGCTTTAAACCGCTCAGCCATCTCTCCGGCGCAAATATAAGTGCTCCATTTTTTATTTTGAATTATTTAAAAAAAAATTACAAACTATATTACAGCTTATTTGAAGAAATGTAGTGCCTGAGCCACTTTCCGACAAAAATCTATTGCGAACCGGTACCTGGAATCACTTATTTTTTGTCGCATATCACCCGCAAAAATGCCGTATCCATGCATGGTGATTTTGTACAATACGATGTAGGTTTGTCTTCTCATTCATTTCAAAAATTATTCAGTATGAAAATTCTAAACCCCTATTTGATTTTTAATGGAAAAACAGAAGAAGCCTTTCAATTTTACAAATCCGTATTTGGAGGTGAGTTCACCTTGCTGATGCGCATGAAAGATGTACAGGGAATGCCTGTCCCGGATTCTGAGAAGGAAAAAATCATGCATGTAGCATTGCCACTCAGCAATGGCCAGGTACTCATGGGAAGCGACAGTACTGAAAGCAGCGGCAGTGCTGTGATGGGCACCAATTGTTTTATCTCTATCCATGTTGAAGGCGAAGCGGAAGGTGAGGTACTCTTTAAGAAATTGGTAGCAGGAGGCAAAAGCAATTGTGATTTCGGAAAACAATTCTGGGGATCATGGCATGGCAACCTCATTGACAAATACGGCACGTGCTGGATGGTAAACTATGACCCTCAACCTTAATCATTTTATAGGATTAGGTAGATTTTTCGCATATCTTGATCTGTCATGGCTTTGCCAATGGCCTCATAAAAAAAGCGTTAAGAAAATTTGAAAGATTGGCGTTAAAAAATGAAATTAATGTTACCATAGTTGAGAGATGCACATAGTCTGTAAGTCCTACTATAGCTGGGATTTGATCTATAGCTTGAGCTAATTTCATTTTAGACAATCATTCAAATTTTTAGCCTGCCTGGATGACCAGTCAGACAGGCTTTTTTTATGCAGCCTTTTCGCCGCGGCGAATTTTTTGTTACTTTTTTGTATCAAGACAAAAAAGTAAATAAGGTCTAAGCCCAATAGAACAAGGGATTGCGAATAAAATACCTAATCCTATCATTTTAAATTAAGTTTTTTATGAAATCAAAAATGAAAAAATCAAAGGCGCTCGTCATCACGTATTGGATTGCCACCGGGCTGGTAGCCCTGTTTGAATTATCAGGTGCTTTTTATATTGACAGTGAATTAGCCAGGGAAGGGATGCGGCACCTGCAACTGCCGGAATGGTTCAGGTGGGAGGTAAGCATCGGTCACATTATCGGAGGCATTTTGCTGCTGGTTCCTGTGCCACCGAGAATAAAGGAGTGGATGTATGTTGCTTTTGGGATCGATTTTATTTCAGCATTCATTGCATACACGTCTATTGATGGATTTGGCGCCAATGCCATGTCGCCGCTTATTATGCTCGCAATTTTGATTGTTTCCTATGTTTGCTATCACAAGATTCATCAGCCTTTCAAAACAGCAAAACATTCTCCTGTCATTTAAGTAATTGAAACTATGTAACTGTAACGAATAAACGAAAACAATGAACAAGAAAATTTCTGCCTGCCTTTGGTTGAATGGACAGGCTAAGGAGGCTGCAGAATTTTATACATCTGTATTTCAAAACTCCGGCATCACTGAAGTAATGAGAAATACTTCATCATCTCCGGCCGGTGAAGAAGGCTCAGTGCTCTCTGTTTCCTTTCACATTGAAGACTTTGAATTTCTTGCTCTGAATGGTGGCCCCGGATTCACCATGAATCCTTCCATTTCATTTTTTGTGCATTGCAAAGATGAAAGTGAAACTGACAGTTTTTGGAAGCAATTATCTGACGGTGGGAAAGTATTGATGCCAATCAATAGTTATCCTTTCAGCAGGCGCTACGGATGGGTACAGGATCAATATGGAGCTCCATGGCAGATCATGATTCCACAACAGGAATCAGATCAGAAAATAGTGCCCTGCCTGATGTTTACAAATGAACAATTTGGTAATGCAGAAAAGGCGATGGATTTTTATACCTCAGTTTTTGAAAATTCTGAAAAGGGATTTATTTCCCGATATGGCCCGGGTTATTCATTCCCTGAGGCCATCAATTATGGGGCGTTCAAATTAGCAGGACAGGATATTGTGGTGATGGAAAATAATGAGGGCCATGAGTTCAGGTTCAATGAAGCGATATCATTGATGATCGATTGCAAAGATCAGGAAGAAGTGGATCATTTCTGGAGCAGGCTCACATCTGATGGTGGTTCAGAATGGCAATGCGGCTGGCTGAAGGACAGGTTTGGAATTTCATGGCAGGTGGTGCCTGATATCCTGATGCCATTGCTCAGAAGTGTGGATACAGAAAAAGCCAATCGAACGATGCGTGCCATGATCAAAATGAGAAAATTAAATATTGCCGCATTAGAGGCAGGATCGGACTGATCATTCACACTTCGCCAGAATTTTTTCCAGCGTATTCACATTTCTTGTCGTTTGAAATTCTTTTGCGGCAATCTTTGCAATGTACTTTCCAAAGGGGCTGTCAAGGGTTGATCCTTTGGGTACCATCCAATAGATCACGCCATCTCCGGCACTGATCTTTTCTTCCACTTCTTTTGCCGGTCTGAATTCTTTTGTGATCGTTTTTTCGAACCCGTTTTTCAAAAAGACAATATACCTGTGAAAATTTGGATCTGCGACCAGGAAAGGATTTGCCTCCATGATCTTCTTCAGATGCTCCGGTGCGATGGTAATAACTTTTGCAGGGTAATGAAATGTTTTCTCGAGCAATGCTTCTGCTTTCTTTGTGAGCAGTTCAGGAGTTTTCACATTTGCTGCCAAGATGATATTCCCTGTTTGTAAAATCGTTTGTACATTAC
This sequence comes from Chitinophagaceae bacterium, assembly GCA_039811325.1. Classification (GTDB taxonomy): domain Bacteria; phylum Bacteroidota; class Bacteroidia; order Chitinophagales; family Chitinophagaceae; genus Ginsengibacter. Next base: position 4,914 of record JBDHYH010000078.1, read on the forward strand.
TGTAACCTTTTTTTTCAAAGCAGGATTTCAGTTCATCCATTTTCAGATTACGGCCACCGACATTGATGCCGCGCAGAAGGATAATATATTGCATGCAAAATTATTTTGAGATTCAAATATCGTAAAGGAGAAAAAAGGAGAATGCTTTGATTTTTTTTTATTGCCACAAAGACACGAACCTGTCCGCCGGGGCGGAGTCACAAAGTATTTTTTTCTTCTTCGCGTCTTGGTGCCTTAGTGGCTATTTTTTTTATTGCCACAAAACCACGAACCTGTCCGCCGGGGCGGAGTCACAAAGAAACTTTTTCTTCTTCGTGTCTTGGTGCCTTAGTGGCAACAATATTTTTAGCCACAAAATCGAAAGGGAACAAACTGTAGGGATTTGCTACGATAAAATATCTTTTATAATACAAATGAAAATCGGCACACACTCAGATAGTGGAGTGCCATACGGTTTTCAATAGTCATAAAACTATCTTTGTCAAAAACCCGCACATTTGGTAGCAGGCATTCTCAATACACCGATTGAATATTTAAAAGGCGTAGGTCCTCTCAGAGCCGACATCCTCAAAAAAGAGGCAGGCATTTTCGTGTATGAAGACCTGCTCACCTATTACCCTTTCAGGCATATAGACCGTACCCGCATCACTCATATCCGCGACCTTTCTTATGCTTCTGATTATGCATTGATCACAGGAAAAGTAATCAGTGTGGAATTGCTGGGAGTAAAAAGAGGCAGGAGGCTGGTGGCTATGATTACTGATGGCACAGGTACGCTGGAGTTGGTATGGTTTCAGGGTATTTATTACATTGAAAAAATGTTGCACCCCGGTGATGGCATCCAGGTTTTTGGAAAGGTCACCTTCTTCATGGATAAGCCGCAGATGACCCATCCGGAATTTCAAAAAACAGAAGAGGCCGCTCCCAAGCCTTACCTCGAACCTGTATATCCGAGTACAGAAAAACTGAAGATGAAACACCTTGGTGGCAGGCAATTAGGCGCATTGACCGAAACGCTGTTTCAGCAAATCAAACCTTCAGATATTCCTGAAAACCTGCCAGAGAATATTCTGAAAGAATTTCAGCTGATTGATCGTTTCACGTCTTTAAAACAAATTCACTTTCCAAAAAACAATGAAGAGTATGAGCAGGCTGTTCGTCGCCTGAAATTTGAAGAACTGTTCATTGCACAACTCCGGATGGCACTCGTGAAAGTGAGGCGGCACCAGACTTCAAAAGGGCATGTTTTCGAAAAAGTAGGTGATATGTTCAATTCCTTTTACAAAGAACATCTCCCATTCCCATTGACGAATGCTCAGAAAAAAGTACTGAAAGAGATCAGGGGCGATGTGGGAGGTGGACGGCAGATGAACAGGTTGCTGCAGGGCGATGTGGGAAGTGGCAAAACGATAGTAGCCTTACTCGCCATGCTGATTGCGGCAGACAATGGATTTCAGAGTTGCTTTATGGCGCCAACAGAAATTCTTGCCAGGCAACATTATGAAAGCCTGACTAAGTTGTTGGATGGTATGGATGTGAAAATCGGAATACTGACAGGATCTACAAAAGCACGCGAAAGAAAAAAAATATTGGAATCTGTGAAGGATGGATCCATGCATATCATTACCGGCACACATGCTTTGATCGAAGATGAGGTTGTATTCAAAAATTTAGGATTGGCGATTATAGATGAACAACACCGGTTCGGTGTAGCACAACGTGCGAGTCTGTGGAAAAAAAATACAACGGCACCTCACATCCTGGTAATGACGGCAACGCCCATTCCACGTACACTGGCGCTCACTGCCTATGGTGATCTCGATTACAGCGTCATGGACGAAATGCCACCTGGTCGTACTCCTGTATTGACTGTACATCGTTCTGCACATAGCCGCGCGGAAGTCATGAGCTTTGTGCGAAGTGAGATTGAAAAAGGAAGACAAGCATATTTTATTTATCCACTGATAGAAGAATCTGCCAAGCTGGATTATGAAGACCTGATGAAAGGATATGAAGAAGTGAAGTCATTTTTCCCACCGCCAAAATTCCTGATCAGTATGGTGCATGGAAAACAGAAGGCTGATCTGAAACAAACCAACATGGATCGGTTTGTATCCGGACAAACCCAAATCATGGTGAGTACGACAGTGATAGAAGTAGGCGTGAATGTACCCAACGCATCTGTGATGGTGATAGAGAGCGCTGAACGGTTCGGGCTACCGCAATTGCATCAGTTGAGGGGAAGGGTAGGCAGGGGAAGTGAAAAGAGTTATTGTATTTTGTTGTCAGGCCTGAAGGTTTCGCAGGAGGCAAAAGAAAGGCTCAGCATTATGTGCCAGACCAATGATGGTTTCAAGATTGCGGAGAAAGATCTGGAATTGCGCGGCCCCGGAGATATAGAAGGTACCCGCCAAAGCGGGTTGCTCAATTTCAAACTGGCCAATATCCTGGAAGACAGAAATATACTGCAGGCAGCCATTGGCACTGTTTCATCGTTATTAGAAGAAGACCCTGATCTGAATATGGAAAAGAATGCCTGCCTGCGCCAATACCTCGCTTTGAAAAGAGGCAAAACGGTATGGAGTAAAATTTCATAATGTGAAGGCTTTAACTTTGTTAATCCTGTTTTAAATATAAACTGAAGTAGGGTAAAAGGTTTCTGAGGAAAATATGTTTTGTACCTTACAGTCAGCCTTCGGCTTTTTCCACCCCAAAAGATTGTTTAACTTTATAAAGGCATTTTACTTTATGAAAAAATTCTTACCTCATAACATTTTCAAAATCGCTACGGTTCAGAAAATTTTATGCAGTGTATTCTTCATATTTTTTGCTACTGCCGTTTTTGCCCAGGTTGAGTTTATTGAAAATCGTGGCCAATGGGATAGTCGCGTGAAGTATATGAGCAGCGCAGGTGATGGCCGTTTCTACCTGGAAGCAAAAGGATACACTGTTTCCCAGTACAATCCAGAAGACGTGAACCAGCTCAAAGAATCCTTGCATGATATCAAGATGAACAGAGGCAAAAGGACCGTCCGCAGTCATGCCTACAAAGTGGAATTTGTCAATGCTTCCAATCCGCAGATCATTGCGGAGAAACCGTTGAATACCTTCAATAACTATTTCATTGGTGATAATCCTTCGCAATGGGCAGAAGGGTGTAAAGTATATCAGGTAGTTACTTACAAAAATCTTTATCCCGGTATTGATGTCCGATATTTTGTAGATGGCGGAATGAATTTGAAATATGATTTCATAGTACATCCCGGTGCGGATCCCGGACGATTGATGATGAAATATTCCGGCGCTGATCAATTGGATGTACAGAATAAAGAGTTGGTGATCTCTACTTCATTAGGCAAGAGCCGCTCCCTGAAACCCTACACATACCAGCTTTCAGGAAACGAAAAGCAAGAGGTGGATTGCAAATATGATGTGAGAGGAAATATAGTACGATTCAAGATCAAAAATTATGATCCTACAAAGACTTTAGTCATAGACCCTACTGAAATATTTTTTAGCTATTCAGGAAGTACGGCTGACAACTGGGGATTTACAGCTACCTATGGACGAGATGGTAGTTTCTATGGTGGGGGCATCGTCTGGGGCCAGGGTTTCCCGGCATCGCCCGGCAGTTATGATGAAACATTTAATGGCGGAGAGTTCGACATAGGAATTATCAAACTAAGCCCTGATGGCAAGAGCAGGTTGTATGCTACTTATATAGGCGGTACCGGATCGGATCAGCCTCACAGTTTGATAGAAGATTCGCAGGGAAATTTAGTCATTGCAGGCAGAACCAATTCAGATGACTATCCTGTAGTCCCTGTACGTGGTGCATCAAGCGGAACAGGTGGCGGGTATGACATTATCGTAACTAAATTGAACAGGACAGGTACCGCTCTCATTGGTTCGATGCGGATTGGAGGAAAAGGATCGGATGGCGTCAACATTGGTGACGAGCAAAGTGCAGGAATGCAAAAGTCATTGAAACGAAATTATGGTGATGATTCGAGAAGTGAAGTATTGCTGGACAGGAGTGATAACATTTATGTAGCATCATGCACACAAAGTGGCGATTTCCCCGTCACCTCAGGTGCTGTGCAAAATGCACTTGCAGGCAATCAGGATGCAGTATTATTGAAGCTAAACTCTTCATGCACCGGAATTTTGTTTAGTACCTACCTGGGTGGTAAGGAAGATGATGCGGCGTATGTGCTTGCAATAGGCAATAGTAATAACGTATATGTAGCAGGAGGTACGGCCAGCCCTGATATGATTGGGATTTCACCGTCAGGTGTCATCAAATCTACCTATTCTGCAACTGGTGTTACCGGTGATCCTGCTGATGGGTTTGTGTTGGAACTGAACAATACAGGGACCACTATATTGAGAGGTACTTTTATAGGAACCGGCAAGGCGGATGAAATTTACGGTATTACAACTGACAAGTTCGGCATGCTCTACATCATGGGCACAAGTGAAGGTAATATGCCTGTGATCAATGCTGCCTATTCGAATCCCGGTTCCAAGCAATTCATCGGCAAGTTGCAACCAGATCTGAGTGCTTATGTTTATGCAACTATTTTTGGATCGGCTAATTCAGCTGTTCCTAATATTTCGCCGACGGCTTTTATGGTGGATCGCTGTGAGAATGTGTATGTGTCAGGGTGGGGAGGCAAACCCAATGCAAGTTTTTCGGGAGGAACTACTATCGGAATGCCTGTAACTGCGGGAGCCATTAAAACAAACACGGATCCATCGGGAAGTGATTTTTATTTCTTTGTGTTGGAAAAAGATGCTACTTCACAATTGTACGGTTCCTTCTTTGGTCAGAATGATCCGATTGGCAATGGTCCTCCTGCCACTTTTGGCGATCATGTGGACGGCGGTACCAGCAGGTTCGACAGCCGTGGATACATCTACCAGGCCATCTGTGCCAATTGTGGTAAGACGGTTCCATTTCCCGGCACACCAGGCTCCTGGTCGCCTACCAACCAGGCCAATGCACTCAATTCCGGAAAGTGTAACCTGGGTATGTTGAAAATTGAAATGGATTTTACCGGTGTGCGTAGCGCGTTGCAGGTGTTGATCGATGGCGTGCCCAATGATACCATTGGTTGTGTACCGCTTTCTGTTGAATTCAGGGATACCGCTAAGAAAGGGAAATTGTTTTATTGGGATTTTGGTGATGGCACCGGAGATACGACAGTAGTTCCTAACACTTCTCATTTTTATAATGCAGTAGGAAATTATCTGGTGCGGTTGATCGCCATTGATAGTGCTACCTGCAATATTGCCGATACTTCCTATCAGACTATTCATCTTGGCAACAACAGGGTGATTCCTGACTTTGTGGCCACAAAAATTCCACCATGCACCAATCTCGCCTATAATTTTACGAATACGTCGACAGCAGTTTCCGGAACTTTTGATCCCGGCATCTTTACCTGGGATTTTGGTGATGGCTCTCCTGTGGAAACACATAGCTATGGCGATGCTGTACAACACACCTATCCTTCACCGGGCACTTACAATGTGAAGCTCACGGTAACAAGTGACGACTATTGTAATTCGCCGGAAGATACAGTGAGGTCACTCCGTCTTTCACCAGAGGTGAAGGCTGCGTTTACTACCCCTGCATTGGGTTGTGCGCCTTATGAAGCTAAATTTGAAAACAATTCACAAGGCGGTCTTGATTTTATATGGGACTTTGGGGATGGTACTACATCCACTCAAACAACGCCGGTGCATCTTTATCCAAATCCCGGAACCTATACGATCAAACTCCTCGCTTTTGATTCCACCTCTTGTAATAAAGTGGACTCTACCAGTTTTGTGATCAGGGTGAGCAGCAAACCTGCAGCGGCTTTCACCTACCTGCCATTAGAACCGCAGGAAAATGTATTCACAGAATTCACCAATGGTTCCACCGGTGCGGTCAGCTACATCTGGAATTTCGGAGACGGCGATACGAGCAATCTTGTGAACCCAAGACATATCTTCCCGGCCACCGGCACTTACAATGTTTGCCTGGTAGCCATCAATGCGGACGGCTGTACCGACACTGCATGCGTAGATGTGAAGTCATTGATTCGTCCGCTGCTCGATGTGCCCAAAGCATTTACTCCGGGTAAGTTTGGTCCGAATGGCCGCATCGGTGTAGAAGGTTTCGGTATCAGCCAAATGCAATGGACCATTTATAATCGCTGGGGTCAGAGGGTTTTTGAATCGACCAACAGGAAGATGACGTGGGATGGCACCTTCAATGGTAAACCCCAGCCGATGGATGTATATACTTATACTTTGAAAGTAACCTTCTCGGATGGAACAAAAGCAACCAAGACCGGAGATATTACGCTAATAAGATAAAGGCCTTTTATGAAAAGATTTTTTATCATCAACATATTCCTTTGCTGCATTACCACTTTGTCAGCGCAGGATCTCCATTTCTCTCAATTCTTCAACAATCCCCTGCTGACGAATCCTGCCAACACAGGTTTTATTCCTGATGCGGATTACAGGCTGGGTGCTTCTTATCGAAATCAGTATTCCAACATCATGGCTGTACCCTACAATACATTCAGTATTTATGGAGATGCACAGGTATTCAGAAACAGGATTGAAAACGGTTGGGTGGGCCTTGGAGGGGTGATACTTCGTGATGTTGCAGGATCGGGTAGCCTTACCTCTACAAAGGCTTACGCGTCTGTTGCCTATCATCAGATGCTCGGCCTGGGAAGTTTGCTCACTGCAGGATTCAATGTGGGATGGGCCAACAAACGAATTGATCAGAGCAAGCTGACTTTTCCTGATCAGTTTGACGGAAAGTTTTTTGATGGCTCACTGCCTACGCAGGTGCAGATCGTAGATGACAATATCAACTACTTCGATATGCAGGCGGGATTGAACTATGCTTATTTCCCTACCGAGAATACTTTTATCAATGCAGGGTATTCCATCCATCACATCAATCAACCAAAAGAAACTTTCTTTGCTGATGATGGCAATGGCATCAACCGTGTAGCCATGCGGCACATCGCATTCCTCAATGGGATTTTCAAAGTAGATCCGAATGTGATCATCAATCCGAATATTTACTATACGAACCAGGCATCTGCAAGTGAATTGGTATTCGGGCTGAACGGAGCATATAACCTGAGCGGGCATGGAGAGAAGCAATTAATCGCCGGATTGTATTATCGCTATGGCGATGCTTTCATCCCTATGATAGGACTGGAAATAAACAACATTCGTTTTACATTCAGCTATGATGTTACTACATCATCCCTGCGAAATTATAATCACAGCCTGGGGGCAGCCGAGTTCAATGTGATGAAGAAAGGATTTTACAATGAATACTTTGGGGACCGGCAACAAACGCTTTGCCCGGTGTTTTGATTTTGTTTGATTAAACTCAAAATAGCGCAAGCGTCTCGCTTGTGACTTAAATAACAGGAATTATTTTTTTGAAGTACTGTAACAAAAGCTATCAGCGTGGCTGATATTTTTTTCAATGGCACAAGCGGGACGCTTGCGCCAAATGGGGGCAATTTTGAAAATGTTGCCTGAGATGTTAACGGTATGGCTTGCTGCTGCGTTGGAATTCAATGTACTTTCAGCCCGAACCCTGATGGCTATCGGGGATGAATAGCGAAACAAAAACTGATGTTTACTTCCTGCCTGACTGGAGTCATGCAGGCAGGTTTCAGCCAGCGATAGCAGCCCTATGTAAGCGGTTCGTGCTATTTTTTAGTCAGGTATTCACTCATGGTAAGAATGTTGGTTTTGCCAACCTTCTTCAACACCAGAAGGTCATTGTCTCCGGTAATTAAATGCGTAGCTTTCCCGTCTTGTGCAAGTGCTAACAGGAAGTTGTCTTTTGGGTCTCTGCAATAGTCAAGCTTTGAGGTAACTGTAACAAATTGTGCTTTTGTCCGAATTTTATTCATCAATTCTTCTATGTCTTGCAACGAAAAATATCTTTTGAATTTTGGCCGCTGCACTACTTCCATAAACTCATCAATTAATTCCTGGCTAAACAGAAGAGTGGTGTTGTTATTTGCAAATACTGAGTCAATTTTGGAATAGTCACTAGTCAACAGAAAACTTATCCATAGGTTGGTGTCTATGACTATTTTATGCTTTGTTCCTGCTGGCATATCTCTTTGACCTTACGGTTTCAACTTCTTTTGTGATTTCTTCAAGAGTCGGAGGTTTTGTTCCTGCTTTTTTACGTAGTCGCTTTACAACAGACATAAAAGGGTCAGAAGATGTCTTTGAAAGTGAAATAAGTTTCAGGTCAGCAAGGTTTTGCAGTAACTTATCAGCTTTAGGGTTCAATATGTCAACTTGGTAGGTCATAATATTACAAATTTAAGGATATCAGGTAAGTTCTCAAAGGTCTGTAGGCATGACCGCCAACAATGTTACTTACACTAAAGTACGCTATGGATTACTCCTGACCAATACCTTTAAAAGATTGCTTTTCAATTGATCAACCAAAAATACGCGGATAACAATCTATAGCGGCAATACAACCACAAAACTTTTCAGATACTGTCCAATAAGAGTTTCCCTTTGGAATTTTTTCTCAGGATTTCCATTGCCTCCTTGATGTAGTTTACAATTTCCTCCTCTGATTCTATTTCACTATGATCAAAAACAAAATGGCGCAAGCGTCTCGCTTGTGACTTAAATAACAGGAATTATTTTTTTTGAAGTACTGTAACAAAAGCTGTCAGCGTGGTTGATATTTTTTTCAATGGCACAAGCGAGACGCTTGCGCCAAATGGGGGCAATTTTGAAAAAGTTGCCCGAGATGTTAACGGTATGGCTTGCTGCTGCGTTGGCATTCAATGTACTTTCAGCCCGAACCCCGATGGCTATCGGGGATGAATAACGAAACAAAAACTGATGTTTACTTCCTGTCTGACTGGAGTCATGCAGGCAGGTTTCAGCCAGCTATAGCAGCAACCCCATGTAAGAGGCAGGCAACCGGTCATTTTAACCAGTTGACTATTTCCAGTCCTTTTACTCTCTTGAAGTGGTCAATGTTATTCGTTACGAGTTGCAAATTGTTGGTTAGTGCGATTCCGGCAATTAAACAGTCAGTGTGTCCAATAGGTTGCCCTTTCTTTCTAAGATTTGCATAAATTTCCGCAGCCTGTTTTGTTGCACTTAATGTCAATGGAAGGATTTTATTCAATTCTGCGAATTCGGAAAACCTCTTGAGCTGTTTCCTTGCGTCTTTATAAAGCAAACCGTTCAGTATCTCATAGTAAGTTATGATACTAAAATTGATTGAGTCCTATTTCTCTAAATATTTTTTCGCATTGTCAACCACAATTTTTGTCCCACGTAAAAATTCAGAAAGTATGTCTGTGTCAACAAGCGCAGGTTTCATAAATTATTATTGCGGTCAAAAAGCTCGTTCCGTGTCTGTTTGGTATGTTTAACGAAATCGCTATAATCACTTTTTGACATGTCCCCGAAAGAACCAGCATAGGATAGAATTTCCTGGCTCTTGGTATCTGTCTTCTTTATGTTCGTCCTTAGGGAATGAATAATAGAATACAAATCTTCCAGTTTGTCAACCGGAACGTTTTTGAGTTCTTTTAATATAGCATTGATTGTCGGCATGGTTCAAAGTTAAAATATTTGTCTGAGTGAACCTAATGACTGGTGTGTTCTGTTTGCCTCTTACGTTTGTATTTTCGGTAATATACGCTATAATTTTTCCCACACAATTTTTCGCAAACTCTACTTTTCAATCATTTACACAAATATCCGCCGGAACTCTTGTGTTGGGACAATACAACCTCCAATTTTTTTACTAAGTATCTAATAACAGCTTTCCTTTCGAATTCTTTTCCAGTATTTCCATTGCCTCCTGGATGTAGGCAACTATCTCCACAAAATGGCGTAAGAATCTCGCTTGTGCCCTGGATAAATAAGGAGAAGTTTTGTGGTGCAACTGCAACTATTGATGTATGGCGGTGCAGAATATTTTTATTGAATAGCACAAGCGGGACGTTTGCGCCAAATGGGGCTTGCTGATGTGGCGGTATTCATTGAACGTCACGCCTGGAACTGCAGCCCGGTTTTTTTTTATTGTTGAAGATAAGAACTAAAAGCCTGGATTTATTCGTCAAGCCGAAACTACTGCTGATGCTTGTACTTAGCTGATGTTTATTCCGTCAAGCCGCCATAGCACAGTTCATGTTGGCTGCTGGCAAATTTCACACTGTCATAAAAATTTTAGCCAATTGTTTCGGTCTTGAAAAAAATGGGGAATGACTGGTCGGAATTTTTATGATTTTCTCACACTTAACTCTGGTGGGTAACAAACTTTTGTCAAGGTCTTTCCCTTCTGTACACAAAATGTAATACTTTGGAATTTGTCCATAAACACTGTCTGTTACTGAAACGGTTGCTCCAAGTGGTTCAGTAGCTTGTCTGGACAAATTTTTATGAGCAAGTTCTTTGTCCTTTGCATTGCAGTCATGGTAGAAAACAATATCAGCAACTTCTGGCTTGAATGTTCTTGTTTTTCCGTTTGGTGCATTTACAATTCCTTTACTATAAGCAACTTTTGAGGTATCCGTTTCTTGTGGTAAAGTTTTAAAAATCATTCCTGCTAATTTGCTTACAGATTCACCATTTTTTGGTAAAAATGCATCTAAGTAAATTAGTTTAAAAACTTTGTCTTTTCCAAGCTCTTCTGCCGCTTGCGATATTATCGTTCCTGCCATTGAGTGTCCTACCAAAATAACTTGTCCATTTATGCTGTTAGCAACTTGTTTCAATTTTTCAACATACATCTTAAAAGTAACGGTTTCAGCATTTGTTGTGTCTTTGCCGTGGCTTGGTAAGTCAATTGCTATTGCTTTAAACCCTTTTTTAGTCATTTCAGGTACAACTTTGTACCAACACCAAGCACCGTGCCATGCCCCATGAACTAAAATGTAAGTCTTGTCTTTGTTTTGTGAAAATGAAAGTTGTCCAATTGAGAGCAACAACAAAGTTATTATTGCTAATTTTTTCATGTGTCATAATTTTAGTGTATCCTATTGTTTGCAGCCAATTCAAATATATACGAATGTTTTCACTCCCGACAACTTTTAATGGAACTACATTTCTTCACTGATCCTCAACCTGTTGCTTTGCTTTTGCGAAATACCTGTCCTGCAACAAAACTTTCGTAAAGCCGCCCTGGAATTTTTATTATTTATGCTCCGATATCTACTGTCATAGTTATTTACTCACTGTAGTTTTCCTGGAATAATTGTTCAGAAACTGTCCAATAAGAGTTTTCCTTTGGAATTCTTTCTTCAGGATTTCCGTTGCCTCGTGGATGTAGTTTGCAATCTCCTCCTCTGATTCTATTTCACTATAATCAAAAACAAAATGGCGCAAGCGTCTCGCTTGTGACTTAGATGTAAGGAGAAATTTTGTGGAGCAACTGCAACTATTGACGTATGGCAATGCATAATATTTTATTCAATGGCACAAGCGGGACGCTTGCGCCAAATAGGGGCAGTTTTGAAAATGTTGCCTGAGATGTTAACGGTATGGCTTGCTGCTGCGTTGGCATTCAATGTACTTTCAGCCCGAACCCCGATGGCTATCGGGGATGAATAGCGAAACAAAAACTGATGTTTACTTCCTGTCTGAACGGATTCATGCAGGCAGGCTTCAGCAAGCGATAGCAGCAATCCCAATGTAAGCGGTTCGTGCCTATTGTGATTGAAGTTTTTTTCTTTTTTTGTTAGCCTTTGTCCGTAAAGATTTTGGCTTGCGATTTTTTAAAAAGTCGCTAAATGCTTTATCGTCTTTTTTGCTCAAACGTTTGTTGATAAAAACAAAGTCCTTGTCATCCATTTTTTTGAAATCTATCATAACTTAAAGTCTTTAAAATATTTTGTTGTCAGAATATATGCTTCCCTGGTGTCAATAAACATTCTGTTGCCACCAAATAGTTTGGCCCCTAATGTCTTTGAGTAATGGTCAATTAACTGTGTCTTGGCAACAAATGATACAACTCCAGCATAACCTTTCTCAAAAGATGTTTTACAAGCAAAGGCAACAAGATTACCGGCAACTCCCCGATATAATTTTTTCTTCCCTTTGTTGAATTTGGCGCTTTCTATCAAATCCATAAAAATATGGTCGCCTTTGTCTGTCAAACTAATAAGTCCATGTATTATGTCAGGATTATTTATTGTCGTCAACTTAAAAACTGATTTGGTATTGTCTTTTATTTCAGTTTGCCAGTTAAAAACCCACTCAATTTTCTTAACCTGTTTCGTTTCATTAATTTGTTCAATTAACGTATCAAAAACTTCACCGGAAACAGCGTTCTCAATAGAATTGGTTAACTTGTCAACCTCAAAATCCAGACCTATTTCTTCTCGTTTTTTCACTCTACGAATTTACAAAAAGTCTATCTCTCGGGCAAGTTTAAAAGAGGGTAGTAGCTGTCTTTTGGCATGACCGCTTGTTGTTGGCTGGCGTGTTCATTTTCCTAAATATCTTTCTTTCAATTCTCTCGTCCAATCTTGATTAACTAATTCGTCCAAGTTGTCAATGAAATTGTCCAAAAATCTCCAATAGTAACCTGTCTGGTGTTCGTTCCACCTATAAGGAGATTTTTGTTGGGCTCTGTATAGATTTGCTACTTTGTAACATTCATCATTGCCATCCGGAAAAAGTAAAAGAAAAAATCCTTCTTCATACAAATTGTTTTTTAGAATTGACAATGCCAATAAATGTTTACGGCAAAGTTGGAATAATGGGGGTTTCTTAAAATTTTCAAGATTTTCTTGCAGAAACAAATCTTCTGCTGCTGATTTCAAATAGTCGTTCTCATATTTTTTATAGGATTCAACAGCTTTGTTTGGCTCTTCAAGAAGTGTTTCGGCATACTTCACATCAACTCCAATAAATCCATTTTTACCTTCATCGGAGGTATATTCAATAAAAACATCAAAATAAAATGACTCTCCTGCGAATTTATTATCTGCCTTGTTTGGTGAGTAGTCAAATAATACAGAAGTTACTTCGCCTATTACTGGAAGTTTTTCTGAATAAGGTGATGTTGATTTTGGAAATACTTTTTTAAATAATGCTGTCGCTAATTCGTGATTAAAATATAGCTCCCCAAACAAATTGAAGCAAAGTGATTTTGAAGAAAGCAAATTTTCGTAAATAAATTCTTGAACGGTCTCTTTTGCTTCTAATTCGTCAATTACAAGTTTGCGAATATTCTCTGTCAAAAAATTTGCTTCTTCATTTATAGCAAAGTCTGTTTCAATGAAATGTCCATAAATCGTTGTATCATTGAGTTTGGCAATAGGATAACCTTTTTTATCCCGCCATTTACTTTGTAACAATTTTGCATAATTCGCAAAGTTGCTGTCTTGCGGGTTATATACGTAATACTTTTCGCATTCGTTTTCCTGTTCTCCTACTACGACATTTTTCAGTTCTTTTAATAGTTTTAAAACTCTACCATCTTCCAGGTCGTGAGCCTGACAGGCGATGCCAAATGGTGATAATTCTCTGTCTGATTCTTTGTAGTAAAGAATAATTGTAAGGAGTTTCCCGATTGTTACTAAGTCTAATCCGTCAAAGGATTGTTCTTTTAAGATTTTCAAACCTTCTTCCCAATTGGTCCATTCAAATGGTTTTAATAATTTAAAAATTCTGCCAATAAGTTGCACACTTGCAGATTTATATTCTACATATTTGAGAGGTCGTGTTCTTTTTCCACCGTGGTCTGTGTATGTTTGCTTCGGGTCAATTTTATCAATTCTTTCAAGCCAAGGAATCATATCAAATATGGAATCCCACTCGCTTTTTGTCATTGAGTAAAAATCTATTTGAGGATATTCTTCTTTTGTCATTTTTTGATGTCTATTGTCGCCTGTGATGTCGCTTAATGCCGGGTCGTTCTACGCTTGCCACCAACGTAGTTATTTACGCTAAA
>JBDHYH010000079.1:0-18827 GCA_039811325.1 Chitinophagaceae bacterium
AAGTTTTAGCGTTCATCTCCCAATTTAATTGGTATTTGCTGATTCGTCAAAAAACCTATTGCATAATCTGGGTTTAAATTTTTACTGCTTGGGAGCGGGATTGGTAGTAGGGGTAGTAGGCGCTTTCAGGTTCAGCTTCTTCATTACCAACGGCCCGATATCTTCTTTAGGAGGTGCTACTATCACTGCTTCACGAGGCAGAATGTAAGCATATCCATTTTCCTTTGCCACTTCTTCAATAGCTTCCTGCAATTTCTTCTGAATTGGTGCGGCCAGTTCTTGCCTCTTTTGTTCCAATTCCTGGGAAATGATCTGTTGCTGATTGGCAAGTTCAGTGCTTTGCTTTTGCAAATCATTTCTTTTCACTTCTTTCAGGCTCGGGCTCATCGTAGCTGAGTCTTTGATAAATTTTTGCAGTGCATCATTAAATGCCACTTGCTTGTCATTTGCATTCTGGTACAAAGACTTTTGATATGCTTCAAGGTCGGCCTGCAATTTTGTGGCTTCCGGCATCAACATGATGATTTCATCAGCACTGACATAGCCAATTTTCTGAGCGGCAGCATTGTTGTTGAATCCAAATATTCCGGTAGAAATAAATAGAACGGTTAGAAATTTTTTCATTTTGTTGTTCTGAGATTTTTAGTTGTTTATTTAAGTGATTAAAAATGCATTATTGGCTGCACTCCTTTTTCTGTTTTTATTTTTATTTAACACCCAGCATTTTCAGTATATCATCGCTCCTATCCAGTTTTGGGTCGGCAAAGATAACAGTAATTCCTTCACTTTTATCTAAAATAAAATCATACATTTTTTCGGTCGCAAGTTTTTGGATAGCATTATAAACCTTGTCCTGGATGGGCTTTATCAGTTCCTCCCTTTTCTTAAACAGATCACCTTCATAACCAAACCTTTGCTTCTGAAGGTCTCTCAGGGATTTCTCCGCATTAAAGATCTGATCTTCTCTTTTCTTTAGTAATTCATCGCTCAGCATTACCTTCTCGGCATCATACTCTTTGTACATTTTATCCAAGGCTGCGCTTTGCTTATCAATTTCCTGTTGCCACATTTCGCTAAACTGATTTAGCTTGTCCTGGGCTGATTGGTATTCGGGCATTTTGCCCAAAATATATTTAGAATCAATGACTGCATACCGCTGCGCAGCAACGGGCAAAACTGTGCAGGAAATGATGAGAAGGAAAAATAACTTTTTCATTTTTTTTGAATTTTAATATCCAAATAATTTAAGTCGGAATATAGTTCAATTTGATTTTTTGAGAAATTTCTTTTCGGTACTCATACCTCGTTCAGATTAAAATCACGAAGATATCGTCCTGCCTAATCCGGCTCCTGTCCCAACATAAAGGTAAATTTCGCTGCACCTTTGATACCGGTATTACCATTGATGCGATCCAGCCCTATACCATAATCAAACCCGAGCAGTCCAAACATTGGAAGGAAGAAGCGCATACCAACACCCACTGATCGACGCAACTGGAATGGATTGTAATCTTTGATATCATACCAACCGTTCGCAGCTTCGAAAAACACAAGTCCATATATTGTGCTGCTGGCCGCAGTACTGAACGGATAGCGCAATTCCAGTGTGTATTTGTTAAAGATAGTAAAGAAGTCACGCGCCTGGCTTAAATCGGGGTTAATTTTCGGATTGGAATTATCGTAAACAGGATATCCTCTGTGTGCGATAATATCATATCCCAATAATCCGTAAGTATTGCTCATACCAGCATCTCCCAACTGAAACCGTTCAAATGGAGACAAGATAGATTTCTTAGAGTAACGTCCGAGGAACCCAAATTTGGCAGCTGCCTTCAGAATGAATTGCTTGTTTTTTTCTTCACCACGTGGCTGTCCAATAGGTACATACCATTCAGCAGTAAATCGCTCCTTATGAAATTCTACCCACTTATATTTATCAATGTCTTCAGACACACTACTTCCAAACAAAGAGTAAGGAGGAGTCAACTGCGTACTTAAGATAAAGTTCGACCCCATAGTCGGGAATATAGGATTAGGTCCGGCAGAATTTCGGGCCAGTGTAATCTTCAAACTGATATTGTTAGATATACCATTCCTCATACCAGGGAATATGTTGTAATCTTTTAGTTTATACCTCTGAAAATTCAGCTGGTAAATCAAAGCAAAGAAGTCATCAGGCCATTTTAATTGCTTTCCTAATGATACACTGAATCCGGAAGTACGGATATAAGATGAATCCGCGTATTTGCGATCATAGTATCCTGTGTTTGGATTAAATGCATTGGCATATTTCGTATCATAATAACCAATAGTAAAAGAATTTTTCTTCTTACCCCCTAACCATGGCTCGGTGAACGAAAAGTTGTACGAACGGAACTGCTTACCATTGCTCTGTGCTCGCAGGCTCAGTTTTTGTCCATCTCCTACGGGCAACGGATCCCATGCCTTCTTGTTCAAAATATTCCTGATCGAGAAATTATTGAATGATACACCAAGGGTACCGGTCAATCCGATGCCTCCACCGAAACCTGCAGATAATTCCAACTGGTCAGAAGATTTTTCAACAAGATTCCATGTAATGTCTACCGTACCATCTTCCATGTGTGGCACAATTCCGGGATTGATCTTTTCTGCATCAAAATAACCTAACTGCCCCAGTTCGCGTTGAGTTCGGATAATATCCTGGCGACTGAATTT
This sequence comes from Chitinophagaceae bacterium, assembly GCA_039811325.1. Lineage (GTDB taxonomy): Bacteria > Bacteroidota > Bacteroidia > Chitinophagales > Chitinophagaceae > Ginsengibacter. Next base: position 2,698 of record JBDHYH010000079.1, read on the forward strand.
CTGACCGGGAACGGTTCTTAATTCCCTGCGGATCACATGTTCCTTCGTCTTGTCATTACCGGCGATCTCCACTTTTCCAATAGTAGCCTGCGGTCCTTCCTGCAAGCGTATTTCAAAATCAATTGTATCATTATAAACGGCAGTCTCAATGGGTGTGATCTTAAAAAACAAGTATCCATCATCCATATAAAAGCTGGTGATATCTCCCCCTTCCATCGAAGGGATGGTGCCAAGTTTTTTGTTTAATGTTTCTGAATTGTAAACATCTCCTTTCTTGATCCCAAGGAATCCGCTCAGTGTGCTGTCTGAATACTTGGTATTTCCTTTCCAGGTAATATTTCCAAAATAATATTTCTCTCCTTCTTTTAATTTGATAGCAATATTCAAACCGGCCTTTTCCTGATAGGTGGTATCATCCAGGATAGCTGCATCCCGATAGCCTAATGAGTTATAATAATCGATGATCTTTCCTTTGTCCTCATTATATTTCTTCTCATTAAACTTGGAAGAACTTAAGAATTTCAACCTGATGTAAGGATCAAAAAATGCCTTAGTCTCTGATGGTACCAGGAATCCGACATTTTTCAGGTAATCGTGAAATGTGATTTTATTCTTCTTGGTAGAATCATACACATTATTATTAATAGAAGGGAACAAAGTGATCCGGGATTTTTCCTTCGATCCCTTCATTTTCTTTTTAAGTTTGATGTCTGACACGTTTTCATTGCCTGCGAAGTAGATCTCATTGATTCGCACCTTTCCATTCTTGTGAATATCAAATACCAGGTTAACAGCGTTAGCACTCTTGGGGTCCTTAGTTTGGATAACATCAACAGTAACATTTCTGAAACCTTTATCCACAAAGAACTTTCGGATCACTTCAGAAGAAGAAATTTTGAGGCTCTGTGTAACACGGGTCAATTTCCCTTTGGCCAGTCCGATCTTAGGCATCAGATCCTCTTGTTCCGCCTTGGAAATTCCCTTAAACTTAAAAGAAGTCAACGAAGGACGATCTGTAATTTCTATATCAATACCAATATTCCTGTCTGACAGGCTGGTAATAAAGATTTCTACATTTGAAACAAGCCCTTGTTTCCAAAGATTGTTGATGGCCCTGGCAAAAGCGTCGCCGCCTGGAATGTTTACTTTGTCGCCAACAGAAAGCCCCGAAATAGAAATAATCAGGTTCGGATCAAACGAAGTACTACCGGATACGGTAATCTTGGAAATTGTGTATTGTTTTGGGCTTTTTGAGTTAAAAATCTGCTCCAGTTCAGGATTAATCGAAGTGGGTATTGTATCCTGGGTTACCAATGATTTTCTTTCCGGATGTGGTATGGTATCATTTTGCGCAGCAGCGTACGAAAAGGGTAAAGCAGTTAATGCTATCAAGAAAAAACTCTTGCAGATCCGGAGCATCTTCAATTTTTAATAGGGCGGCAAATTAGTTGTATTAATCGTAAGTATTTGTTAAAGGCACTACAAAATGAAGGGCTGAAATACATACGTATTGAGGGTTTAGGAGCTTAACTGATCGCTGGTCTTTCCAAACCTTCGCTCCCTGTTTTGGTAATCAAAAATAGCCTCATAAAGGTTTTCTTTACGAAAGTCCGGCCACAGCGTATTGGTAAAAACCAATTCCGAATAGGCCAGTTGAAATAATAAAAAGTTACTGATACGATACTCGCCACTGGTACGAATCATCAATTCCGGATCAGGAAAATCAGCCGTACACAAGTGGGAGGTAAACAACTCGGCATCGATATCAGAACTTTTGATTTTCTTTTGTTCTATTTCTTCAGCAATTTTTTTGACAGCCTCCACAATCTCCCATCGGCTGCTGTAGCTGAGTGCCATCACCAGGTTCAGCCCGGTGTTTTCCGAAGTCTCTCTAATCGCTTCCTTTAATTCCTTTTGTGCAGACAGAGGCAGTTGCCCGGTATTTCCAATGACATGCAATTTGATGTTATTCTTATTAAGCGTTGGCACTTCCTTTCGGATAGTATCCACCAATAGTTCCATCAAGCCTGTCACTTCGTCTTTGGGACGTTCCCAATTTTCAGTACTAAACGCATACAAGGTAAGATATCCTATACCAAGTTCGGCACATCCTTCCACAATATTACGCACACTCTCCACACCGTGAAAGTGGCCATAGAGCCTGTCATGACCTTTCTCTTTTGCCCATCGGCCATTACCATCCATGATGATGGCTATGTGCCGTGGCAATTTGGTTTTATTAAGCTTTTCTAATAGACTCATCCTGAATTTGAAAACAAGGTGGCCAAAAGTAAACAGATAAGTTTAAAAACCGTTCAATGATTTTTTGAATTGTTTCCATATAACTGCGCAGCAGGCACATCAGAAAAAATCAATAAATTGACAATTATCAACAGTTGTCATTTCCTGAGAAAAAAAAGAATTTTCAATTGCATATTTTCTTGGAAGATAGCAGTAATTTTATCCGTCATTCAATAGCCCGTTGTGAATACCTAAAGCTAAATTGAGGAAGTGCGCCATCCAGTCTATGCCTAAGCACCCGCATTATAATTGAAACAAATGGCAGACTGTATCAAAATTTTAGTCGTCGAGGACGAAATGATCATTGCGTCCAGGATTTCAATGCAGTTAACAAATCTTGGATACGAAGTCACCGGAATACTCTGCAGAGGAGATGAGGCGATTCAGCATGCTATTGAAAACAAAGTGGATATTGTATTGCTCGACATCCAACTGAAAGGCAAAATGGATGGAATAGAAACCGCTATGCAACTGCAAAAGCTATCTGCCATTCCAGTAATCTACCTTACGGCAAATGCTGATGAATCCACATTTAACCGTGCAAAGACCACTAAACCCGCAGCATTTATTTCCAAGCCATTCAAAGAATTGGATTTGCAGCGTGCCATTGAACTTACCATCTGCAGAATGGGCGACAGCACTTCAGAACACTTACACACCAATAGCGACATCCCGGAAGGAACCGTTATTCTTAAGGACCGCCTCTTCATCAGGCACAGGGAAAAAATGATGAAAATAATGGTATCAGACATTCTGTATATCGAGGCAGACCGAAATTACAGTCGCATTTTCACAGGTACAAAAGAGTTCCTATTGTCAACTACACTAAAAACGATTGAAGAAAAACTTGCCAATAATCTTTTTGTCAGAACTCACAGATCATATATCGTAAACCTGATGCATGTGGATGAAGTTGCTGAAGGACATGTCATCATCAACCAAAAAGCCATCCCATTAAGTTCCGGATTGAAACAGAATTTGCTGGAGCGCATTCAAACGATATAGCGAAAAGAATACTGCTACAAATCATCAATATGAAAACAGTCTTTACCATTCTCCTGCTTTCATTTCAATTGGCAAATGCTCAACAATCCGCCATTGACAGTTTGAACCAAAAGTTAGGAACAACAGAAAATGACACTGCCAAACTTTCCATTATCAAACAATTAGTGAACATCGCATTTCAATCAGATTTGCATCTGGCTTTATACTATTCAAGAATAGGAGTTCAATTATCCGACAAGATCGGAGATAAAAAGTGGCAACCGAAATTTTATGAGATGCAGGGCAGAATGCACGCCAACCTATTACAATTAGATTCTGCCATGTTGCTATTCAATAAAGCGGTGGCGGGGTATGAGGTAATCAAGAATCAACGGGGACAGGCTACGACAGCATTCAAGATCGCATGGGTCTATAAAAGGCAAGGAGAAAATGACAAGGCGCTTGAAGCGGATTTGAAAGGGTTGCGTATCATGGAACAATTAGACGACAAGCAAGGAATGGCCGGAGCTTATGAGCGTGTATCTGATGACCTGACCAAACAGGAAAGGATGGATGAAGCGATGGAATATGCACTAAAAGCAATAGACGTTAGTACGAAAAACAATTTGGACAATGAATTAGCGTATTCACTGAGTGCTGCCGGAAATGTGAGTATCCTGAGCGGGAAGAAACAAGATGCCTTCAATTACTTTGACCGTGCATTGAGGTTGGCAAAATCATTAAAATTTGATGATTTTTCCATTACTGAATTTTACAACAACAGAGGGAATGCACTAAAGAGGCTTGGGCGATACAATGAAGCCATCGCAGACTATAGAGTCACCCTCGCCTTAGCTCAAAAAACCAATAACCCAAATGCATTGGAAGCTTCCATCGCAAATCTTGGTGAAGTGAATCTCCTTATGGGAAACTACAAAGCAGCCTTGCCTTACCAATTAGAGACCGTCCACCTCCAGGAAAAGCATGATGATGCCTCGAACCTGACTGAAAACTATCTGCATGTAAGTTCTATTTATGAACACCTGGGCAATTTCGAATCAGCGTTGGAATATCATAAAAAAGCGTTGCATCTGCGCGATAGCATTGCATCCGTAGCCAGTGATACTGCAATGTCAGAAATGCTCACCCGTTACGAAACAGAAAAGAAAGAGGCTACAATTGCATCTCAAAAAAAAGAAATAGCACAGCAAAGAAAAATGCAGTGGCTTACAGCCGGTGTCGTATTCCTTCTCATTGGGTTTATTATTTTCGGACTCATCAGTTATCGTTTGCGGATGAAGCGCAGCCGGTTGCTGGCTGCGAGAAATGCTGAAAACGAATTGCTATTAAAAGAGATTCACCACCGTGTCAAAAACAACCTGGAAGTAGTAAGCAGCCTGTTGGCTCTTCAATCTGCACAGGTCAGTGATCCCAACACAAAGGAAGCGATGCAGGAAAGCCAGAACCGTGTGCAGTCTATCGGCATTGTACACCAAAAACTATATCAGGGCAAACATCTCGGAGCTATCGAAATGAAAGACTATTTTCTAAACCTCAGTGAAAGTGTCCTCGACTCGTTTGGCGCTGAAGAGAGAGTGAAGATTGAATTGGCTATGGAGAAAATAGATGTAGATATTGACACAGCCGTTCCTCTCGGATTGATCGTGAATGAACTCCTTACTAATTCACTCAAATATGCTTTTCCGCAAGGTCAAAACGGAAATGTGAGGATCAAATTAGAAAAGCACAGCGATGGCATTTTGCACCTCGAGGTCTCAGACAATGGTATTGGCAAACAAAACATCATCCATGGAAGTGGATTTGGTGGCCAACTCGTTTCACTGCTTACCCGCCAGTTGAGTGGTAATATGCGAGAAGAAATCAACAATGGCACTGCCACAATATTTGAATTCAAAATCGGCAAAGTAGCATAAAGGTTTACTTCAAATCATTAATTACACCACTTCCACATACTACATGCATTATATTTCATCCCAATTCAGTTTCATTCAGAACTCTGCTTCCCAATTGAAAGCCGCAAAGAATAATTTTAGTAAAGTCCCAAACACAAATGCTTTGATAACGAACGAATGTCTTAATTGCGATTGAAGAAAGCAGACTGCATAAAGAAGGTATTTTGAAAACGCCAATCAATCGGATGCATTTCATATCTGATAGCAATGGCTTGTAACAGGCGGGTGAAGACACCCGCCTATAGAGGCCGCTACCGGTCGGTGCTCATCACCGACCGGAATTTCATAAGTAAACGACATCTGATTGGTATCGGATGTGAATTGCACCCTTTCTATACCTGTCAAAAAATATTTCTTTACTTTTAATCAAATCACATCCACATGATCAATAAGATTTACACCCTTATCATCTGCTTGATGAGTATCTTTTTCTTAGCATGCAACCAAAGTACTAATATGAATGACAACCCAAAAGACGCTATCGTGGCAGATAGCACCGTTACTTATGACAGTTCGTTTAAAGTAGAAGCACAATCATTTGCCGACATCCAGGTACTTCGGTTTGAGGTTCCCGGGTTTGATCAACTAAGCCTTCAGCAAAAGAAACTGGCATATTACCTGTCCCAGGCAGCACTGGCAGGTCGTGATATTTTTTATGATCAGAAGAGTAAGTACAACATCATGCTGCGTAAGACACTGGAAAATATGTACAGCACGTACAACGGCGATAAGAACAGTGATGACTGGAAAAAATTTCAGACGTATTGTGGCAGGTTCTGGTTCAGCTACGGCTATCATCATCATTACAGCAATGAAAAGTTTCTGCCTGAATGTTCTGCAGAATATTTTGCAAGCATTGCAAAGGCGAGCGATACCACTAAATTCCCAATGGATAAAGGAGAAACCTTTGATTCATTCATAAAACGTGTTTCGAATATTATTTATAATCCTGACATAGAACCAAAACTGGTGGATCTGCGTCCCAACATTGATGTAGTAAAAGCGTCTTCCGTAAATTTTTATGAAAATGTAACACAGAAGGAAGTGGAGGATTATTATGCAAAATTCAACTCCACAGGTGATGTTCCGATGTGGGGCCTCAACAGCAAGGTGTTAAAAAAAGAAGGGACTGTCTATGAAAAAGTATGGAAGGTGGGTGGAATGTATTCACAGGCTATCAGCAAGATTGTTTACTGGCTCAACAAGGCAGCAGGTGTTGCAGAAGATGCCGCTCAAAAAAAGGCATTGAACCTTTTGATCCAGTATTATGAAACCGGCGACCTGGCTACATTCGATCAATACAATATCGCCTGGGTAAATGATACAGCCAGCCGGATTGATGTAGTCAATGGATTCATTGAAGTGTATGACGATCCTCTCGGAAGAAAGGGTAGTTTCGAAAGTGTGGTCAGCATGAAGGACCTGGATGCATCTAAAAAAATCAATACGATCGCCGCTAATGCACAGTGGTTTGAAGATCACTCTCCCATCATGCCCCAACATAAAAAGAAAAATGTAAAAGGAATCATTGCTAAAGCGATTACTGTAATACAAGAGAGCGGCAGCGCATCTCCATCCACACCCATAGGTATTAACTTGCCGAATAATGAATGGATCAGAAAAGAACATGGCTCTAAATCTGTGGCGCTGAGCAACATTGTGCATTCTTACAATGTAAGTAGCGCAAGCAGTGGTTTGCTGGATGAGTTTGCAGTGAACGATTCAGTAAAAGAACGAATGAAAAAATGGGGCAACCTTGCTGCTGACTTGCATACTGATATGCATGAGGTAATCGGACACGCAAGCGGGCAGATCAATCCTGGTGTTGCCACCACAGACAAGACGCTGAAGAATTATGCTTCAGCGCTGGAAGAGGCCCGTGCAGACCTTGTAGCTTTGTATTTCATCCTTGATCCAAAACTTGTGGAAATAGGTGTCATGCCAACCCTCGAAGTCGGCAAGGCGGAATATGACAATTACATGATGAACGGATTGATGACCCAACTTACCCGGTTGAAGCCAGGTGAAAACTTAGAAGAAGCGCACATGCGTAACCGTCAGTTAGTGGCCATGTGGGCTTATGAAAAAGGCAAGGCAGACAATGTGGTTGAATTGGTAAAAAAAGATGGTAAAACCTACGTTCAGATCAACAACTACGAAAAGTTACGGGAATTGTTTGGAGAATTGCTTCGCGAAATTCAACGTATCAAATCTGAAGGCGATTACAATGGTGGCAAACATCTGATCGAAACGTATGCAGTAAAGGTGGATCCTCAGATTCATAAAGAAGTGCTGGAACGGTTCAAAAAACTAAACATTAAACCATACAAAGGATTTATACAGCCTAAACTGATACCGGTAATGAATGGTGATGAGATCATTGATGTAAGGATTGAATATCCTGATAATTTCTATCAGCAAATGCTAGATTACGGTAAGGATTATTCGCTACTACCTCTGAATAACTAATTGTATTGTTGAGGTTCTGGACAAATTCTTTAATCTAAAAAATTATTAACGCCTGAAAGTTGAAAGCTCTCAGGCGTTAATATATAGCATAAATTGCTTTCTCATTTTTTTTAAAATCAGTCTTATGAAGAGAATACAACTCTTTGCCGCATTCATCATCATCCTGAGCGCTCAAACAGTCCGATCTCAAAAGGTAACACAACAAGAGTTTCCTGATGCAGACCACATATCCGGGATCGAAAAACTATTTCCACTGCTCGATTCCATGTTTGTAGAATACGCAAAGGCTAATCATTTCCCATCCATATCTTTCGGTGTGGTAACTGGTTCACAACTTCTGCATTCAAAATATTGGGGCAGTATCAATCTCGAAAAGAACATCCCTGCATCAGCATTGTCAGATTATCATATCGCCTCCATGACCAAGAGTATAACAGCATTGGCTATCCTGAAATTAAGAGATGAAAAAAAACTATCTCTTGATGATGCCATTTCTAAATACATTCCACAGGCAAGGAACCTGAAACTCTTAACCAAAGACGCGCCGGAGATCACCATCAGGCACCTGCTCACTCATAATGCCGGCTTCCCTGAAGACAATCCGTGGGGGGATCGTCAATTGGGGCGAAGTGATGAGTGGCTCGAAAATTTGTATCAAAATGGAATTAGTTTTTCTACTGCCACTGGTACAGCTTATGAATACAGCAATCTCGGTTTTGCTACGCTTGGCCTCATCATAAAAAAAGTAAGCGGTAAGACCTATCAGGAATATATAACCGAAAATATCCTTAAGCCTCTTGGAATGACATCCACCTACTGGGACTATAATGATGTACCTACTGCTCAGCTTGCCATTGGATACAGATTTGTTGATGACAAATGGGTGGCACAGCCACTTTTGCACAGTGGGTCTTTTGGCGCTATGGGTGGGTTGATCACCACCATAGAAGATTTTTCCAGGTATATGTCATATCAACTCAGTGCATGGCCACCGAGAGATGACAAAGAAACAGGTCCGGTAAGAAGAAGTTCACTTCGTGAAATGCAACATGGCTGGAACTTTGCGAAGCTCTGGCAAGATGATAAAGATTTTATGGGTAGAGATTGTGTTACGATGGATTTTTATGGGTATGGATTACATCAATACCTGGACTGTAACGGACTAAAAATTATCACTCACAGCGGAGGCCTGCCGGGCTTTGGAAGCCAGTGGAGGATACTGCCGGATTATGATATCGGTATTGTAGTATTTGCCAACAGAACTTATGCGCCAATGGGTGCATTGCTTACAGCAGTGATTGACACAATTTTGAAAAAAGCTAACCTGCAACCACGCCCTGCCTCCTATTCTGCGATTTTGGAAAAAAGAAAAGAACAGATCATAGCATTGCTCCCCGGATGGAACAATGCAAAAACAACCGGTATATTTGCAGATAACTTTTTTGACGATTATTTTATCAATTCACTTCGAAAAGAATCCGACGAAGCATTCAGGAAAGCAGGTAAGATCAATAACGTTTCTGAGGTCGTTGCCACCAATAACTTACGTGGATATTTCCTGATGCTGGGAGAACATGCAGACATCAAGATACACTTCACGCTTTCACCGGAAACGAATCCGAAAATACAGGCTTTTAAAATGGATGTAATTCCTAAATAATTGTCATCATTTTTTTACCATCCCGTCAAGGTACGCAGCAAAATCATTGATGACTTTCGCAGACACCGCTATCTGTTCCTGTGCCAGTTTCCATTTTTTTTGCTCTATCGCTTCACGAATGCCGGGCATTGTCTTAACACCATAACCTGTATAGAATCCGGGTGCATAAATCACATGGCGGTACCAGGGCCGCATTGGAAGCCCACTGCCCAGCAACTGTTGTTCTGCCCGGTAAAGAAGTTGATTGAATTCGTTATCGACATTCGCAGATTTCACTTTTTGATGGTAAGTCTTCGAAAGATTGTCAGAAGATGCGCTCAGATGTTGAAGTGCATTCTCAAGTGGAGAAAAATCCAGGTAAGGCACCTCAGGTTCCGTTTCAGGTAATACAAATTTTTCTGTAGGATCCCAGGCTTCCTTAAACATGTTATCGGCAATAAGTTTGTTTTGCACTTCCACAGCCGAACGTGACTCTTCAATCAGACTCAAGAGTTCATCCCTGTACCCTTCAATTGTTTTAGTCAGATAAGAGAAGCGGAAAGGCAATACATCTGCCTGCGACATGCGTAAAACCGCCCTGCCAACTACCTGCGACAACGCTTTCTCATAAAAGAACCCGGGATCTTTGAACCGAATGAAATTTGAATAACTATCATAATTTGTGTGATACTCTCCTCCATTATCTTCTCCACCAAAACCCAAATCAAGACAAGGAATACCCGCATGTTGAATGAAAGAAGAATAGTCAGAACCCGACCCTAATGCGCCCAACTTCAATTCCTGGTTATTCAATGCTTTTAATTTTTGAGACGGAGAACTTGCACTAACAGCAGCAGATGCCTGTCTGCGTTGAAATACACTGACACCTGTTTGCGGATCTATTACCGATTTTGAGATTTCAGTCATGAATGGTGTCAATGCGTGCGAACCGGATGCATATAGAAATCCCCTACCATTGTTGTCGGTATTGATATACACCACTGCCTTCTTCTGAAGTTCTTCCTGGTGCGTTTCCAGCCATTCGGTGGAACCCAGTAACCCTTCCTCTTCCCCATCCCATGCGCAATAAACCAAAGTACGACGTGGCTTCCATCCATTCTTCATCATGAGTCCGATAGACCTTGCTTCTTCCATCATAGCAGACATTCCGCTCAATGGATCAGACGCACCGTGCACCCAGGCATCAAAATGATTACCTCTCACCACCCATTCATCCGGAAATTCTGCACCTTTTATTTTTGCGATCACATCATGACAAGGAACGATATCCCAATTGTATTCCATCTGCAAATGAACCTTAGCTTCTCCCGGTCCTGTATGGTATGCAAACGGAAGCCCACCCTGCCATTCACGAGGCACATTACGACCCGAAAGCGCCTTCAGCAAGGATGCTGCATCGTGATAGCCAATGGGCAACACAGGAATTTTCAGAATGGTATTGGCATCTTTCCTGTCTAATCTTTCAGCATCCTTTACAGAGCCTTTACCCGGTGTCAATGGATCGCCGGGATGAAAAACCATATCCATCACAGAACCGCGCTGCACTGCATATTCATTCTTGAACGCCCCCTTCGGATAAACATCTCCGGCAAAATACCCATCGTCAGCAGGGTCGCTATAAATGATACAACCAACTGCACCATGTTCTTGTGCAACCTTGGGTTTGGTACCACGCCAGCTTCTGCCATATTTTGCAATTACAATCTTTCCCTTAACATCAATGCCTAACTTTTTCAAAACTTCGTAATCAGAAGGAAGTCCATAGTTGACGAATACCAATTCGGCAGTAACATCTCCATCTCCACCATACGCATTGAAAGGAGGTAATTTGTCTTTCTGACCGGAGGTTGGGTCTTCCGGAAATGCGGGTTCATCAAGGGTTGCCGTAAATTTCTGAGGTGATACCAGTTGAAGTACTCTCTTTTTGAGAGTTGGAAATAATACGTAGAAAGTTTCGATTTCAGCATCCCATCCATAACTTTTGAATTGTTGCAAAATATATTCAGCATTAGCCTTATCAGCAGCGGACCCGAGATGATGGGGCCGGGCAGACATTTTTTCAATATGATTTCCGATTATTTCCGTAGAAATATTTTTATCAAACTGCTTCTCCATATCCAACTGTGACTGAATATTTTTTTCAAAGAAACCGGTTACCTGTTTTTGAGAAAATACAGAGCCAACAAAAAGCAATGAAATGCTGAGAATGCAATAAAACTTCTTCATAAGCGAATGGTTAAGATTTTAAAGAAAGATGAATGGGGACAACCCCAAGAATTTTATCAAAGAATTAAAGGTAAGCAGGCCATATCAAAAATCTCTATACGAATTATAGAATATTTTTATTCTAACTTCACACATTCCCTGCCACAATATGAAAACAAAGCTGCTTTTAGTGATTCTGTGTATTACTATCGGGCATTTCGCCCGATCACAATGTACTACGCTGGGGCAAACACCTTCTACAGCGTTTCCGGTGTGCGGCACGACAGTATTTGAGCAAACCACTGTTCCTATATGTTCTACAAATAGTCTTTTTGTTCCGGGCTGTAGCGGGAATGGCACCGCTAACTACGCCAACAAGAATCCATTCTGGTATAAATTCACTTGCTTTGAAACCGGTACTCTTGGGTTTCTTATCAAACCCAATAATGCTGCAGATGATTATGACTGGCAATTATATGATGTAACGGGCCTTGACCCGAATGAAGTTTTTACGAACAAGAACATCATCGTAACCGGTAACTGGGCCGGTAATCCTGGCAATACAGGTGCCGCTTCCACAGGTGTTTCTTTTATACAATGCGCATCATCTTATGATGGCAATGAAAACCGGTTTGCCAAAATGCCTACAATTCAAAAAGGGCATACTTACATACTTCTGGTAAGTCATTTCAGTGATTCACAAAGCGGCTATCAACTAAGTTTTGGAGGTGGCACGGCAGTCATCACAGATCCGACAGATCCAAAGATGAAAGGAATAACTCCTTCCTGCGATGGCACACAACTTTTTGTGAAACTGAATAAGAAAATGAAATGTAATTCTATTGCTACGGATGGCAGCGATTTCACGATCAATGCACCGGGGATTACTGTAACCTCGGCATCAGGAGTAAATTGTAGCAATTCATTTGACACAGATTCATTATTGGTAACACTTAGTGCGCCACTTCCCCCGGGTAATTACGATCTTACCATCAAAAACGGTATCGACAGTAATACCATACTTGACAATTGCAGCAGAAATATACCAGTCAACGATCTGCTTAGTTTTGTGATTCTTCCGTTGCAACCAACACCGATGAACAAGATGATAGCGCCTGCTTGTGCGCCATCACAATTAGTATTGGTTTTTGACAAACCCATTCGGTGTAACAGTATCGCATCAGACGGATCTGATTTTTCCGTTTCAGGACCTTCCTCAGTGCAGGTAGTCGGTGCAACAGGAACATGCACCAATGGAGCATCATCGACCATCACCCTTCTATTAAATCAGCCAATCGTAACAGGTGGCGCATACAGCATTACATTGAAACCGGGAATGGACGGTACGACCATCATAGATGCCTGCGGGCAGGTAACTCCGGCAGGCCAATCAGTAAACTTCACTTTGAAAGACACCGTGAATGCTGATTTCAACTATTATGTTGGTTGGGGTTGCAAAGTGGACACGATTCAACTATCTCACAATGGAAATAACGGTATCACTCAGTGGCAATGGCTAATGGATTATGCCGGTAGCTCCGATCTGCAAAGCCCAGTGGCCTACTTTACAACCTTCGGAGAAAAAACTATCTCGTTAAAAGTATCCAATGGATTTTGTACTGATTCGGTAACCAGGAAAATACTTCTCGATAATGAACTGAAAGCAGATTTTGAAACCAGCAATACCATTTGCCCGGAAGATTCTGCAATATTCAGGAATAAGAGCATAGGAAAGATCATCTCTTACCTGTGGACATTTGGAAATGGGTTCAACTCATCTGATTCCATTCCTTTATCTCAACGATACCCTATGACTGGAATTGAGAAAATCTATGATGTACGCCTCATCGTAAGAGATAGTAAATGCACTGATACTGCTATTCAGCCATTGAAAGTCTTGAGCAGTTGCTTTATTGCCGTGCCCAATGCTTTCACTCCCAATAATGACGGCCTGAATGACTTCCTGTATCCACTCAATGCATTCAAGGCCGACAATATGAATTTCAGAATCTATAACCGCGCCGGTCAACTTGTGTTTTCCACTTCCAAATATGGAGAAAAATGGGACGGCACCTTCAAAGGCGAGCCTCAGGATGCCGGGGTGTTTGCATGGACATTAGAATATACACACCACGATACCGGCAAACATTTCAAACTCAAAGGCTCAACTCTGCTTATCAGATAAGATCGGACGAAAGTCCACTAAAGCCTGACCACCCTGCGGAACCTGGTATATCTGTTCTGTGGAAGGTGGATTGGGATTGGTGTGATCATTCCCTTTAATTCCCACCAGGAAAAGTGCGGGTAATACTAAGCATACAAATGTGAGTTGAAAAAAGAAGAGGAATCTTTTTACTTTTTCCATGATCTCTGCCTGTGGATGATACATTGTTGTTTTCATTTTTATAAGTTTTAATTGTTTTGAATTGTTTTACGACACAAATATAGAACATTTTAGAGGTACTATGCAAAACATAGTACATATTCTGACATATTACTTTATGAACGTTCATTAGGAAGGATGAATGGCGAATCGGGATTGTTCGGCAAGGAAAAATAGCCTTCCTGCTCCCGGTGGCCGGGCTGAAAACAACCTCCACGTGTACACAATGACACACTTATTGGTAATCATTTCGGGAAATATACAGGCCTTACCGGATTGACTATTATTCAATTTGGTATAACTTAGCCATTACTATGGAATGGATACAACAACTGCTTTTCATATTGCTGGTCATCGTGGCCATTTACCTTTTTGCCCGTAATGTCAGAGAGATCAGTGATAATATCCGCCTTGGCAGAGACCAGGATCTTAGCGACCAGAAAGGACGACGGTGGAAGAATGTGCTGTTGCTTGCATTCGGACAAAAGAAAATGTTTCGGAATCCATTAGTCGGCGTCCTGCATTTCCTGGTGTATGCAGGATTCATTATTATAAATATTGAGATTCTTGAGATCGCACTCGATGGCATTTTTGGCACCCACCGCATGTTTGCAGGGCCTTTAGGTGGATTTTACACATTTGTGATTGATTTTTTTGAAGTCCTTGCATTGCTGGTGCTCGTTTCCTGTGCAGTTTTTCTCGTGCGTCGCAATGTGATGAAGATTTATCGATTTATGAAAAAGGATCTGGATGGATGGCCCAGAACTGATGCCAATCTTATTCTGATAACCGAGATCGTATTGATGAGCCTTTTTCTTACTATGAACAGTGCCGACCGTGCTTTGCAATTACAGGGTAATGCTCATTACGGAGATCATGGTAATTTTTTGATCAGCGGACTGATAGCTCCGGCTTTGAGTTCCTGGAACGGCTCAACACTCATAGGTATCGAACGTTCAGCCTGGTGGCTGCACATCATCGGCATATTAGCATTTCTGAATTATCTGCCCTACAGCAAACATTTTCATATACTACTTGCTTTTCCTAATGCATATTACAAACCATTAAAGCCCTGGGGCGAAATGGAGAATATGCCTAACGTACAGCAGGAAGTGCAATATGTTTTTCAACCCGAACTGGCGCCTGCGGATGGTGGTGCAGCGCCATCAACCGGGTTTGGGGCCAATGATATATTCGACCTGAGTTGGAAAAACCTGATGGATGCCTACACCTGTACGGAATGTGGCAGGTGCACCGCTGCATGCCCTGCAAATCAAACAGGTAAATTGCTGAATCCGCGAAAGATCATGATGGATACCCGCGACCGTATGCAAGAAGTGAGAGCCAACATTAAAAAGAATGGAAACTATGCAGATGATGGCCACAAACTATTGCACAATTATATCACTGCCGAAGAATTAAGAGCCTGCACTTCGTGTAATGCCTGTGTACAGGAATGCCCGGTAAGTATCAGCCCTCTCGATATCATCTTCCAACTGCGCCGCTCACTCATCATGGAAGAAAGCAATGCGCCTGCTGAATGGAACCTGATGTTTAGCAATATTGAAAACAATTTTGCTCCGTGGAAATTTAATCCTGATGATAGGGATAAATGGACAGAGCAGACAGGATGATTTTACAGTGATTTGATATAATCTACCACACTTACGGGCCTTACCAGTATTTTTCCGCCTTTGTCAACAACAAAATAAGCAGGAAAAAAGGTAACGTTGAAATCCCTTTGCAATTCTATTAGCCTGTCAACTGAAATTTCATTATGCAACTTTTCATCATCCTTTGCCTGCAAAACATATTGCGACCAATTTGGAATTTCATTATTCAGGAAAGCAAATTTACCCGTGTGTGTTTTCAGGATACTTTCCCATACACCAAATTGATTGATCGATATGCTGATGACGGTAACTTTTTTTTCCTTACCAGAAAGTATTCCGGCAAACTGATTCATCTCTTCAATACATGGCGGACAATTGTTGAACCAAAAATCAATGATGGTTATATCTGATTTCGAAAAATCTAATAGCACAGTATGGCCTGTGCTGTCTAAAATTCCGCTAAGCTCAAACTTCTTTCCAATGTTTTTCGCCAGGGAATTCTTATGAACTTCCAATCTGTCAGAATTAGTATTTCCATTACA
>JBDHYH010000080.1:0-18733 GCA_039811325.1 Chitinophagaceae bacterium
TATAGGTTTTCACTGTTTCTGTCCAACTGTTTTTGTGTTGGTATGTGTGTGACTGCTGCGTTGGGTTCATCATCTAACTTTCATTTTTATTCAACCGCTCCCAGGCCTCCAATACCAATCTTCTGGTGCGGTATTCGCCAAATTGTTTGATTTCTTTTTCTTTTAATACACGGAATGTTTCTCCCGGGAAGTCTGGGCCATACACATCCTGCGGGTCTAAGATATAGCGGAGTTCTTCGGTGGTGAGGCCGTAGAGTTTGGCGTAAATGGCATCGAGTTCTGCTTTTAATATGGCTCTGCGTTCTTCATTCCATTTAAAAGGTGGCAGCGGGCAACCCTCAGGCTCTATCTCACACCACTCCGGTGGCGCCCAGGAGTGGCCTCCGGTGGCGGCTTTGTTTTCTTCCCATTGCCTTAAAATAGCCGCCTGCAATTCTGTTAGCTCCCCCCACTTTTCACTTTTCACTGTTAACTGTTCACTTTCTCCTGCTTCTTTCCAAACGTCATCGGCAAAGGCCTTGATGTCCCAGGAAGTATAACTTAGTTCAATTCCACTTTTGATAATGAAGATTCGCTCGCTTTGTTTAATATCTGCCTTTGTAATTCTTGGGGTTTGAAATAGAATTACTGGCGGAAAGTTCAAATTCACCTTTGACCTTACAACAAAGTCAAATATTAATGAATTGATTAGAGTCTTCTGAAGAACAAGGTCGATTAAATTGTTTATAAAAATTAAGTATGATGAATTAGAAACTACTGATGAAGGAATTATCGAAGAAATTGCTGTTCTCTCATTGGTTGATGCCGAAATATAACGGTATGCCAAATACCATTTATGTTTCCAATTCCATTTTTCATTTTTATCAACTATTACTTTTTCATCAATGAAGTATCGTGGCACAACTTTAAACTGCGACTCTTGTTTTTGTCTTACATTGACATCTGCGGCATTCCCTTTCCCAATATCTTCAGATGAGGCATTGTGAAATGTAGAATAACGATGGTCATATAGATATATTAATTTTGATTCATAAAGAGGGAGAGATGACTCAAAATACTCATTAATGAACAAATGAGAATCTGAAGACATGTTTATCATTCTATGAACCTCAACATCATTGGCGGTGTCTTCCTCATCTTTTAATACACCAAACTTGAATAACTTTTTATTTAGATCATATTCAAATTGCGATTTAAATGATGGACAAACCAAATTATTAGGGTTTAATTTTTTCAGAATAGCATAATCGAAGTGAAGCAGCCGAATTTCTTTACTACCTATATCAGTGGGGTCTGTCAGATAGAATTTAGCTTGAAAACCTTTATTTGTTTTAATTTTCTTACCAAATGTTACAAGAGAAAAGCGAGTTTGTCTATGAACGGAAGGGAATATTTTTTTCGAATTCTCAAAATCAAATATTGTATCAACAAAGTCATTTTTTATGCAAAATCGGAATAATGGAGATATCGTGTCATCAGCAAAGAACCCAGAAGGAATGACCAAACCAGCCTTTCCTTTTTCATTAATAAAACGCACAACCAATTCGGTAAACAATGGATAAGTATTAAGCAATCCTTCATTACCATACTTATAAACTTGTGCACATTTGAAGAAGTTTATAGTCTTATTTGTTTTTATTAAAGCATCGATATATTCCTTGTAAAGGTTAGGATTGTTTTGTTCCAAATTGTTGATTGCTTTAGTCCTTAGTGCAGACTTAGAGATTGAGCTTATTTTCTTGTCTCGAGTTTCAAAAAACTCTTTATCCTCCAAGTTTATTTTCTCCCAAGGTGGATTCCCCAACATCACATCAAAGCCACCCTGTTCAAATACATCCGGAAACTCCAATGGCCAATGGAAGAACTTATGTTCCATACTCAGGGCATCGGCTTTGCCTATCATGGGGCCATAAGCAGCAGCCGGGTTTTGCAGAAACTTAGCCAAGCGTTCGCTGTTTGGGGCAGCTTGTTTGTTGTCTTCGGTATAATTCCAAAAGAAGGCGGCAGTCCACAGGTTGCAGGCTCGCCAGTCCTTAAACCAGGCATGGTTGCTGCGGAGTTTGTCAAATTTTGTTTTTACCTGTTTTACGCCTTCCACATCATCCTGTCGAATGTTTTCCAGTTCTTTATAATCGCCTGTAATGGCGGCAGTGTCTATTTTGCCGCTTTGGTCAAAATCAAGGGTTGTCTGTTTGGTCTTGCTGTATTTGGCATTTTCCTTTTTCAGTTCCTGACATACTTTTTTATCGTCACCCGTTACGGGGTTAAAAGCATCATCGGGTATGCCTTTTTGCAATACGCTTAAATCACTTACACCCACCAGGCTGTTTCCATTGCGTATTTTATGGTCTAAAAAGCTGAGGGGTTTGCCGCTGTTGTGCCCTTCGAGCCAAAGAGCCAGTTTGCAAAGCTCTACGGCATCGGGGTTAAAGTCCACGGCATAAATGCAGTGTTGTATTACTTCACGCAAACAACTACGGTACACACTTGGCGCAGGGTTTTCTTCTCCGCTTTGTACCCTGGCCAAATACCAGGCAATGGTTCGGGCTGCTGCTAAGAGCATGTGTCCGCTACCGGCTGCGGCATCGCACACTTTTAGTTTAAGTAAGGCTTTGGCTTGTTCCTCCTTGTTTCCGGCTTGTTCCTTCAGCCGTTCTTCAATCACTGGTATAAGGGCAGATTTAATCAACTCGTTCACTAACTCCGGCCTGGTGTAGTATGAGCCGGTAGTTTTGCGGTCGGTACCTTCATGGAAGGTAAAATTGATATAAGCAGAATTGCTTGCATCCATGTTTTCAATTACAGGATGTAGTTCCAGCAAACCCTCGTACACCGAACCGAGTTCTTCCACATCCAGCGAACGGTAATTGATGTTAACCAGATTCCTTTTTTCATCCCTGAACTCGTTCATGTTGCGAACACATTCCAGTAGCAGTTTATTACTGATAAGACATAGTTGTAAATCTTTGATGGCATTGTAGCTGAACAAATCGCCATCCAGTGGCTGTATGCCTAATTTCTTTCCGTTACCTCCAGCCTCAAACAATTGAAAAGTTTGTACCAAGCCTTGCCACAAGTCGTTAAATTGGCTTTCGTACACATATCTGTTTTCGCAGAGTTTTCGCAGTCGGGCAATGCTGTAAAACTGTAAATAAACTTTTTTAAGGCGTTGGGTGGCTTCGGTTTTATCTTCCGGGTCGTACACCAAATCCCGTTCTTCGGTTACCATCAAAAACAAAAAACGATAAATGATGCGAAGCAACTGGCGGTAATAGTCTTTAGAAGAAAGCTGACCACTTTGAATTTTTTCACGGAGTATAGTATTGCTTTCGTGTTGCAAAAAGCCATTACCCAAAGCCAGCAAGGATTCTTTTACAGCAAGGCTTAAGCCATCCCGAATACGGTTGCCGGTTTCAATGCTATCCTGATAATATTTTTCCAGCAAACATTGGTCTGCTTCAGTTTGTGTTCTCGGGAAACGGGTGGCGTGCAATAATCGATACAGCAAGGTAAACTCACTGTATTTGTCTTCGTCCAACATCCGTTTCAGGTCAAACTCCACATAGGTGAGTTTAATCAATCGGCCACTATCACGAATTAAGCGAAGAAACAATCCATTGGCGGCAATACCATACACATTCTCGGTTACATTCAGGTATTCCTGCATGGTGGCATGTGGCGAAAAGCGGGATGTGCCTCCACTTGATTTTACATCAAGGGTGTTTTTATCAGGGTTGTTGGGCTCAATAAAACCAACGATATGCACCGGAAGCTGACTTAAATTATCGGCCACGTGGCTGATGGTGTAACTCTGGTTATTATCGCCTTGCAAGCCTGTTTTTGCTTTTGACAAATCGAAGCCAATGGAACTCAGAAACTGTTCCATCCACTTGCGACTTAAGGTAGTTCCATACGGGTCGCTGGCAGGCAGGTTTTGCGATTTGTCGGAGAAATGTTTCCAGTCAAGTTTTATTCTACTCCAGGCATATTCTATTTCGCTGCGTAAGTTGGCACCCGGTTCAAAACCAAATTCTTTGGCTTGCTGACCTTGTGCCTCTCCGCTTTCTACCTTCTGGAGAATTTCTTCAGAAATAAGATTTCCTTGTATGTTAATTGTGGTGTACTTCATTTAATCAAAGCTTTTAGCTCCGCTTTTGTAGGCAGGTACAGTTTATATTCTTTTGCAAAAATTGTTTTGTTATCTGTGGGCAAAGTAATTTCAACCACGGCATCGCTTTTATCCTTACAAATGATGATACCCACGGTTGGCTTTTCAAATTGCTGCTTTACAAAACGGTCGTAATAGTTTACATACATCTGCATTTGACCAATATCCTGGTGCTTGAGTTTGCCTATTTTTAAATCTAACAGCACAAAACATTGCAGCAGGCGATTGTATAAAACCAGGTCAACATAAAAATCTTCGCCATCAAAAGAGAAACGCACCTGGCGGCCGCCAAATAAAAACCCCTTGCCCATTTCGAGCAAGAAGTGTTCTATCTTGTTGATGATTGCTGTTTCAAGATCGGATTCAGTATAAGCTGCTTTTTCATCCAAACCTAAAAATTCCAATACATAAGGCGATTTGATTACGTCTTCGGGTTTTTCTATAAGCTGCCCTTTTTCGGCCAATTGTTTTACCTTCTTCTTGTCTTTACTAAGGGCAAGGCGTTCGAATAACCCACTATCTATTTGTCGTTTTAGTTCTCTAACACTCCAATTATTTTGGGCAGATTCTATTTCATAAAATGAATGTTCGTTTGAATCTTTCACACGAAGCAGGGTAACATAATGCGACCAGGAGAGTGGAAACACTTCCGGAAACGAAATCCGAGACAGTGTTTCGGATTTTGCACTCTTGGATAATTCTGCAGACGGGGTCTGCGTTTTTTGACTTTTGAAAGATTTCCGAGACAGTGTCTCGGAAATCTCATAACCTTGAAATTTATGCTTATGAAGTGAATAGAATGAACGCATGTTTTCTAAATTATCCACAGAAAACCCCTTCCCAAATTGTTTGGTAAGTTCAGCACTTAATTGTTTGATTACCGCCTCGCCATATTTTGCTTTTGCTTTACCTTGTTGTTCTTGCTCAACAATCAGTTTACCCAAATGAAAATAGGTAAACACCATTATGCTATTGGTTTGCCTAACTGCATGTTGGCGGGCTGATTCAATTAAGTTTACGGCCTGCTTAATCCAATTACTTTTTGATTTGTTTATTGCTTTTGTCATTGGTTATTTACTTTGTTTAGGGTAATAAAATGTAAACGCCCAATACATCCATGGGCAATACGGGTTCCACCACTTTGTATTTATTACCACTCACTAATTTTTTAAATCGGGTATGGCTTTCCACCAAATGATTGGCTCTTTCCAACGCCACTTCATCGGTTTGCCCACGAAAGGTTTTTTCATCCAGCACCCAAGCCATTTCTTCATTGAGCCAATACGCTTTTTCACCCTCTTCCATGTTTTGGGTGGGCTTCACATTCATCAGAAGATTCATGGCTGTTTCCTTGCCTATGAATTTCTTTTGAGCCACTTCACCTTCATAACCCCAAAGCCACATTTCTTCGGCCACGATTTGTTTATTGCTGGGTTGTTCGGCAATCACATTTCTCACACGCAACTGAAAAAGTACTGTTTTCTGTTTTACATCTGCACTTCGCAACACGGCTGCTCTGGCTGCACTGTTCGGGGCTTGCTGCAAAGCACTGTTGATAATATGCTGCGATAAATGCTCTGTGAAGGCATGATTACGGCCTATGTATTTATAACCGGCAGGAGTAGGCGATTTAAACGAAATCTGAATCTCAGTTTTGTCGGAAAGCAAGTCCCGCAATCGTTGTGGAATGTTGGTAGTATAAACTTTATGTCCGTCTTTTTTTGCATCTACCTGCACGCCTATGAATTGTAGTGAATCCACAACAAATTGCTCCACTGCTTTTACATCACCAATGGCTTCATCCACTTCACGCAGGTCCGCTTCAATCTCGTTGGCTTTAATGGCGTTTTGAGCAAAGATGCTTCGGGATGCAGTTTCTCTTTTTTCGGCTTCTTCAAAGGCTTTGGCTACACGATTTTTCTCTGCTTCAATTTCTTCCGCTTCAAACATAGAAAGCTGATGGCTTACTTGTTTTACTGAAACAGACGGTTTTAATAAAATGGCATTGGTAACAGCCTCCATTACCGAAGCACTGTTTTCCGGGAAAGGAACAGAAATACCAATGGAACGCCTGATTTCACGGGCCTTGCGAAGCAATACTTCCAAAACCACTCCATCAATAGGGTTGTTGCTACCATAGAGTAACGCCACTTCAACAACATCTGATTGCTGACCGAATCGATCTATACGACCTTCTCGTTGTTCCAATCGGTTTGGGTTCCAGGGCAAATCGTAGTGCAACAAGGCATTAAATCCTTCCTGCAAGTTGATACCCTCACTCAAACAGTCTGTGGCAATGAGCAAACGTCTTTCCGATTTGTTCATCGCCACAATTTTCTCTCTGCGGAGTTCATCATTCAGTTCGCTGGTCACCACTTCTATATGCAAGTTCTTGAAGTTTTTACCTTTCAGGTTATCTTTGAAAATATCACCTAAATAATTGGCTGTTTGTATGTAGCGACAAAAGATAATGGGGTTGTAACCTCTTTCAATAAAAGTTTTGATTTGAATGAGTGCTTCTTTGGCTTTTTGGTCATGTTCAATACCATAGAGGGCTTCCATTCTTTTGGCATAACCCATCAATCGTTTTGCCTCTGAATCTTTTATCACTTCGCCTTTACCAAGAACAGACAAAGGCAGGTTGTCGTCTGTGGAGAAGTCATTGTCCATAACACTTTGGCTTTCTACAACATTCTCCTGCTCACGAACAGTATCCGGGTCATCCTCTTCGTCTGTAATTTTCTTTTTCTGTGCTTTTTTGGTGAGCATGGAAATACCCGCTGCCGGACTGCTCATTACGCCTCTCAAGAGTGCCAAAGCATCCCAGTAGTTGTAGCGTTGTTTGCGGCCATCCCCAATATTTTGAGCCACTATTTCCCGGGCATAAGCCAAAATTTCATTGAAAACTTCGGCATAGGCTTTACCGATTTCAAAATCCCTGTCAATGGAGTTTCTTTCGGGAAATTTGGTTTCTTCATCCAGCCATTTCAATACATCGCCTCTTCGCCTTTGAATGAAATGTTTGGCAATCTCTTTCCTTTCTGCTTCGCTGGAAGAAACCACGTCAATTTTTTCAAATTCAGGTTTCAGCAAACCAAGTAAAGATTGAAACTCTGCCTGCTTTCCGCTATGTGGTGTTGCCGTGAGCAATACCACATGTTGGTTTTCTTTTTTGGCCACATCATGCAATAAGTGATAGCGTAACTGTTGAGAATTATTTGCACCAGCAGGCTTTGCACAAGTGTGTGCTTCGTCCATCATAATAAGTTCAGGGCAATGGTCAATAAACACCTGGCGTTTATTTCCTGACTTGATGTAATCAATGGAAATGATTTGAAAAGGAAAAGCACGGAAGATGTTTTCGTGAGTTCGTATTTGTCTTTCTAATGAAGTGGCCGTACCTGAACGAATAATGACTGCTTCGATACCGAACTTGTTTTTCATTTCGTCTTGCCACTGGTCGCACAAGTGGGGCAGACAGACAATGGCGAAGCGTTTTATTTCCTTTCGTTCAAAGAGTTCCTTGGCAATCAGCAAAGCTTCAATGGTTTTACCCACACCCACATCATCGGCAATCAACATTCGTGTTGTCTCTTGCTTTAAAGCCATTATCAAGGGTACCATTTGATATGACCTTGGACGGAAAGAAAGTTTGCCTAAGCAACGGAATGGTCCGGCAGCATTGCGAAACGAAAGTCGGGCTGCATTATACAATAGTTTGGCTGAGGTAAAATCACCTAAATCCGTTGCTGATGGTTTGATAAAATTATAGGTCTGTGGCTTTTCATCTCTGCCAGCCACAGGAAGAAAGATACCTGTGATTTCTTCATCAGAACCCCCTAAGGGTTTTAGTAATAGCAGGTCTGTATCTTCTGATGGTAGCACCACCCAAGGCCTGTTGCGAAGGGTAACTAAACTGCCGGGTTTATAATCAAAATTGGTTGTCATTGTTCTTAGCATGTTACATTTTCAGTTAAGAAATCGGCAAGTTCTCCTTTACTTTTTTTACCACTTGCTACCTCCAAAAGGATAGGCCACAAGTAGTCATCGGGTATGGTTAAATCACACCCATTAAGTTTAAGAAAGGCAAAAAGAGCAAGAAAACCTGTCCTTTTATTACCGTCTGAAAATCCTTGACTTTCTGAAATATGATAATAATAGGCCGCAGCCATGTGATGAATCGTCTCATGTAAATATTGCTCGCCAAAACTTGCCTGCGGTTGATTGATTGCAGATTCAATAAGTCCTTTATCTCTTACTCCATCAGAGCCACCAAAAGTTTTTACAGCTAAACGATTAAGCTGCACAATTCTGTCAAACTCAAGAAAAGTATAGGCTTTCGTCATTCTCCTAATTTTTTAAGAGTTAGACCATACCTTGTTTTAGCTTCATCAAATAAGCTATCAATTACTTGCGATGTAACTTTGGTTTTAGCTGATTTTACTGATTTGAAAATATCTGGACGCTTGGCAATAAATTCTTCCAAAGAATCTTTGTAGTACCAGGATAGAATCTGATATCCTGCATTCTTTAGTGCTGACCGTTTTTCAATGTCATCTTTCTTTACACTTACATTGTCGTGCGGTGTTCCGTCACAGAAAATGAAGACATTAGGTTTGTAGAAGAAATCAGGACGCACAAACATTTCATCCACTTTGGGTTGTGCTTCATCAGGGAGTTTTATTCCATTTGCATACAAAAACTTTAGAAATTTGTCTTCTGTATTGCTGTTTGGATCTCTTGATGCTTGCAGGAACTGATACTGTTCATCATAACTGCTGAATGATTTATTGGCTAATACCTCTACCGCTGATTCTTTCAGGTTCCTTAAAGCATCTCGAATCAGATTTCGATCAATTTGCTGATGATAAAATTGATTGTAGTAGCTTAATAAATCATCATAAGTAGCCGGAAGTACTTCGCCTTCTTCTTCCACATTATTTTTGAAGAAGCATACTTTATATGCTTCCGTCATGATGGATTTATACAGAGAAGGATTATCCATAATTTGAGAAAGCACACCCAAACTTCCTTCCGCTGCTTCGTATATCAGAACGTTCGGGGCTTCTTCATCTCCCATAATAGAGGCACCAATTTCATTGGATTCCACCTGGAAGTAATTTTCAATAGCTCGCTTAATGGCAAACATCAAAGTAATTACACCGTTGCTGCCACCGCCAAGTCCAAGCGATTTTATGGGTTGAATGTATAGGGCATTGGCCGTGTCGGACGTGAACAGTTTTACCTCCTTGATTTCATCAGCTTCTCCTTTTTCTTCTTTTTGTTTTTTGCTTTGCCAATAGCCGGTGTTAAGGTTAATGGTAAACCCATATTCCCTTGAAGCTCTCCATTTTAAATTCAGTTTGAAAATCCGGCAAGTGGGCATGTAGTGAATGTGTAAAAGTTTTTCATCGCCTACACTTACAATCCCTTCAGTAGTGTTTTCGAAGCCACCATCTACAGCAAAGTAGGTTTGGATGTCATACCCCTTTTTGGTTCTTTCCTCTTCCTGGCATGTGATACGCTGCAATTCATAAGCTCTTGTTTCAGCCATTTCAATCAATGTGGTATGCACATGCTTGTTGGTATCCAACTGCAAGGTTTCGTTGATGATTGGATCAACTTCGTATCCGTATTGTTTATCGTAAAGGAAGTAACCGGTTTTAGGACAGATTTTACCATTCTCCAATTTGAGTTCAGCTTCTGTCAAGATCATGCGGTCAACTCGATACTTGGCGCCATCATGATAAATGACATTGCGGGGGCCAAATTCATTCAATGCAATAAAACGAGCTCTTGAAATAAATTCACCACCACCATCTTCGCTTTCCATGAACGAACGAACAGGAAGGCGAGTAAAGTTATAGCCGGGTAAAAATCCTTCGGCTGCTAAGTAGCGATACGGATAAAATTCAGATTGGTCTTTATTAGTTTTCTTACCATCTGATGGATCATTTAACAGTAAGTCACGTTGCCTTTCCGCTTGTCTCAAGCTTTTGTAGGCCTCTTTCTTCTTCTCGTGATTGTCTGCATAAATTCTATTTTCGATGATAGAAGTGGTGACCTTGATTTGATTGTGGGCGGCTTTATATAGCTTCCTCCAACGGTCAAGTGAACTGTCAAAAGATTGCTGAAAGAAATCAATGTTTTGCTTTATCCAGCCATCGGTGAACCAGGATGGTTTTCTTTTTGCCAATTCATTTTTGAAGTAGGTGTCCTCAATTACTTTTTTATAGTTGGTGAGAATAAGCACTTTTTCTTCTTCGCTGGTTTTTAACGTATCAATGATTTCTTGTTTAAGTGGAAGGGTTTCAATTTTGCCCTTATCTACCAAATCACCAAGCGAGTTATTCAACACACTCAGCGGTCTTCTGGTGAGAATGGAAGCATTCAAATGACTCAGCAAAAGTTCCTCATTAATCAAGTCCATTCTTGGAGCAGTAACAGTTCCTGCCACCATTTGAGTAGAATGCTTAAAATAATGACGGTCGTGTGCACTGAAATTTGAGCAATACACCAAGACCAATGCAGCCTGCCCGCTTCGTCCTGCACGTCCGCTGCGCTGTGCATAGTTAGCCGGTGATGGCGGCACATTTCTCATGTGAACAATAGAAAGGTCGGAAATGTCAATACCTAGTTCCATAGTTGGAGAACAGAACAATGCTCCGATTTTCCCTTCTCTGAATTCTTCCTCCCGTTGCTTTCTTTTTTCACTATTGATTTGCCCGGTGTGTTCACGGCCTTCAATAGGTTTTATGTCATGGAAGTTGGTTTTATAAAAACGCTGGAAGTATTTATTTGGCTTTGTATTGAGTGCCTTGTAAGAACGGTTTTTAATCAAGTCAGGTATCAGGTTTTCACCATCTCCTTTATGCCAAAGGATATTGTCAACCTTTAATTGATAAATGCTCGTTTCTTCATTGTTGGCAGTTTTAGCAGGTTTCTTAACCAGCCATCCCGCTTCACTTAAGAAGTTAAATAATTTATAGGTGAAATCATTATACGCTTGCTTTCCTTTAATGTCAATTTTGTACTGTGCAGTTTTTTTTCTTAGGTAGCGTCCGAAAACACTTGTTAGCCCTGCACTTTCAGAATATATCTCCCTTGCTGATGAAGATAATCTCTCCAAGCGAATGTGATTGGGCACTTCCAGTTTTTCATTCTCGTCCAGTGTCCAGGGGGCTTTGAGTTTTTCTTTGATTTTCTTGGTATTGGTAGCAATTACACCCGGCTCAAGTATCGAGAAACTAAGTGCATACGATTTTCTAAAGAAATCAAAGACTTGATGCAGAAACTTCTGGCGTTCTTCAGGGGTCATTGCAAACAGCAAGTCATTAGGTTGCCAAAGCGAATTGTCTTGAATGGATTCCGCCAAGTGCTTGTACTCAATAGTCAATAAAGCACATTGTTCAAGGTTGGGTAATACCACACGCCAGCTTCGTCTCAAATCATGTAACAAGCGATACATGATAAAGTCCTTGAAGGCATCTTCGTTTTCCTTTTTAGGGCCGGGAAAAGATGCGGGTTGTTTTGCAAATTGGTCTTGGCCAATATTCAGACATTCAAATACTTTGTCTGTGATACTGGTGTAATCAAGTGTGTTGTGCGTTTCAAGAGCTTTTGCAATCGCTGCTCTTAACTGACCAACTTTTACAAAGTCGTTGAAGTGCCCGGCTTGAAGAGAAGCGTCCTGCCTGTTGTCAGTAAAACTTAACAGCTTTTGTTTTTCAGATGCTTCACTAAATTCTTGTAATTGATTAATGGTTTCAAAGGATAATACAGTAGTAGCCGTACTTCGCCCTTCACCACCAAGTTTCATTACCTTAGTCCATTCAGCGGTTTGAGCATCATAAATGGTTCCTGATGTTGGGTCAAACATCAATGGTGATGACATGAACCAACCTTCAAAATCTAATTCTTGTGTAAAGGAGAAATCACCTTTTTTGTTGAACCAGATTTTACGTGGCTGTCTGGACTCCCTATCCTTCTTTAATTTTCTTGTTCCGTCTTTTCGGGGTGGGGTAAACCAAGTTTCCGGTAAGTCAGGTATATCTCTGTTCGCATCCCAAATGGATTCTTCGTCTTCTGTGTGTTGGATGAAAATGTAGCCTTCCTCAATAGAAGTTTCATCTTCTTCATCTACTATGTCATAAAATTCTCTCGGTTGAATGATTGAATCATTTAAATTCAACTTAACACAGGTAAATTCATGGCCTGATGTTCTGCTAAATACCATCGGAAACAGTTTTGTTTCTTTGTTTTCAGCGTAAAGTCCGGCATCTAAGAAAAGGTCTCTCGATTTTTGGTCACCTAATGTGGTATAAACGGATCCAGTTTGAGCTATGAATTGGTGAATGCGATAGGGGAGAAAATTCTTCTGCTTTGCTGGATTGGTATTTAAAACATTAGCCCACTCCAGCAATTGCTCTAAGTGGTTTAAAGAGTCCTCTTTACTAATTCCTGTAAATTCAGAAAGCTGCTCGGCAATTTTAGAAAGTTCAATGGGTTTACGTCTAACTAAAACTCCTTCTTTTATTTCAAGAGCTATTTGTTCTTCTATCCAATTGGCAGTTGGGTTTTTTTCAAAGTCATCGGCACTTGAAGAAATGGAAATGCCATTTTGAATGGCTTTTCTTAAATCTTCTTTTGATGGAGAATGTCCAAGCCCAATACTTCTAACGAGATATTCATTAACAACTTGGTCAGATTGAATATCTGTTCCAAAAATGGTGGATGCCACTTCAGCCACTTTCTTTTTCTGTTCTAAAAGTGTTGTCGCATCCCCAGAGACCATAGTCGCAGAAGTACCAATACAGGCTATTTCATTGGATGCTGCAGATTTAATTCTTCGAATTAGAATGGAAACATCAGATCCTTGTCTGCCCCGATAGGTGTGTAATTCGTCAAATACTAAATATTTAATGTTCTCTAAAAAGTTTTGTCTGATTTCAACATCCCTTCCGCTTCTTGTCATTACCAACTCTAACATCATGTAGTTGGTCAAAAGGATATGAGGTGGATTTACTCTTAGCTTTTCTTTTTGTTCTTCCGTTTCTTGACCTGTGTATTGGTCGAATGTTATTGGAAATGTCTTGTTGTGTTTTTCTTCGTAGGTCTTTTTGAATTTCTCTATCTCTTTAAACTGCGAGTTTATTAAAGCGTTCATCGGGTAAACCACAACAGCTTGAATCTTATTGGTGGCAAAGTCTCCCTGATTAAGTACGTGGTTGAAAATAGTTGCAATGTAGGTCAGTGATTTTCCTGAACCAGTTCCGGACGTAACAATAAACTCTCTACCTTTTGCTCCTCTACCTTTTGCTCCTAATAGTATGGCTTCTTCCTGATGCTTGTATAGGTTAAACCCTTTAAAAATATTGTCGAGCTCTTTGTGCAAATTGCCTTCTTGCACCAAAGTTGAAAGCGGCCTTCCTTTTTCAAAAGTTGGGTTGAATTGAACCAACGGCTCAGGCCATAGTTTTTTATTGCTTATCTCGGTGTCAACAAAATTCAAAATTGTTGGATCCTTAATATTCAGAAAGCTCTGGATATAGGTTTTGTAATTGTTGATTAGCTTCTTATGAAAATTGAGTATGTCCATTTTTACTTTGTACTTTTTAATCTTTTTTCAGTCAGTTTCAGTGCATTGTAAGCTTCACTTTCATCGTTCAATGTTTCCATTATTTTGTCAGAAAGCCACAAGGTCATGAGCTCCTTTTCGGCCGTTTCAAGTACAACTGCTAATTTGTAAACCTGTGGTCTGCTTGCCTTCTTCTCATTACGCTCCATTTTACTCAAAAATGCTGTGTCAACTTCAAGAAATGCGGCAACTTGTCTAAGCAGTAAACCTTTGTTCTCTCTTAGATCTCTGACCGTTTCACCAAATGATCTTATCTTGTCTGGCATAGACTTGTCTGTTTAGGTCAAATCTACACTAATTATTTAAAGTTTCGTTTGTGTGTTGGCAAAAAATAGCTCTTCGGATTTTACCTTTCGAGTTGGCTTTGGGCGATAGAGGCAAAAGCCAATGCGCCATTTGTGCGGGGCATTCAAAAATCAAATGTGCGGTGGGAAAAAATTTTAAAAATTGTGTTGGCTGGCGTGTCTCCAAGTTGGTTTGCTGGTCTGTATCGAGATATAGCGAAATTGTCTGCCGAGTTAAGGACGTCTGAAAAGTCTGGTCAGGATATCAAAGGTCGATGGTTTGGATGTCACGTTGATGGTTGTGGTGTTGTTTAGGGTTGATTGTAACGTGTGTTTTTACGCTAATATACGCTATATTTTTCCCGCACAATTTTTCTAAGTCCTACTTTTTAATCACTTACAAAAATATACGCGTAAATTCATTTGTAGCGGCAATCCAACTGCTATTTACCTATTCTAACTTCAAATCATTTAATGGACTCACTACCTTCAGTAAGTCTTTATTACTGGTGCGGAGGTAGAGCAAGGTGGTTTTTATATCATTATGCCCCAACAACTTTTGTATCATGGTTACATCCGTTCCTTTTTCGCTCAGGTGTGTGGCAAAACTATTTCACAACAAGTGTATGCCGCCTTCATATTCTATCCCGGCTTCTTCTTTTGCCTTTTGCAATCCGTTCCGGGTACTCCTTGTTGTGTTCATTCTCAAACCGGCCCTCCTGCAAATAATCTTTTGGTTTTTATTGGTTGTAATATTTGCGCAGCATGGTCAGCATATTCCGGTTAAGGCATGCATCCCGGCCTTTTTTTCCTTTTTCGCATTCAATAGATAAGTAGGAACAGCGAACGACAAATGCGTCAGTTCGTATGCTTCGTTCGATTCCAGGCAAGCCCTTGCTTTGCCTGCCAGGCCTGTTGTCGTAAGTGAACAACTGCTATACTCAGAACAAATCCTCAGCACGTAGTACAACACACAAACGGCACCTCTGTCAATGGTGAAGTTCTCAATATCCTGAAGTTTCCCAGGTTGGAAGAAAGCGGAATGTTTGTGTATGCCGCCGCTGCAATATTGGTATCTTCATTTGGCATATTGTGAAATGCTGCACTGCGCAAATCTGTACCTGACCAGGAGGGATTGGCGGCAAAATTTGCAAACACGCCCTGGCGAAGGTTCAGTTTATTTATATGCTCACGAATATTGGTGATGTTCCCGAAGACTTCTACTACCAGCACACTCAATGGCGCATCTTCCGGCAGTCCAAGTAATTCCAGGTGCTGCGCTATTTCTGTATTCTTCCAATAGGCAAGTGCACTTTTCGGCTGATCATTAAAGGAGGCAATCATCGCACCTTTGATCAATGAAGCTTCAGTAAAATTGAATTTGGTTGGATCCACATTCGCTAACTGTGCACCACTCTGATACGATTTTGTTTCACTGAATAATTTTGTTCTGGTTGAAGTATTTAATGTCAGTTTCTTTTCTTTTATTTCAAAAAACTGTTGCCAGGTCATTAACTTTTCATCCAATAAAATATTTCTATAATCGAGATCATCTGCCTGTGTTACCTGTGCATACAGCAATGCATAGAGTCGTGTACGCGGCGGATCGCTGGTTACATTTTTTCCATTCCATACAGCCTGGGCATATTGTGCGCTGACGTATAAAATATCTTTATCGCGATTGGGAAGGCAGGTAAGTGTCGGAACCGGGTGCTGCATTCCTGTGATTCGAAGCGGCCTTCCAAATCTTCCCTGTGCAGTACTCCACAGATTATCTTCACGATCGCTCCAGTGCCCGTGCCCTATCCTGAATTCATAAGTGAAGAATCCAAACAACTCATCACTTTCAGGATTCAGCCCCGGTGGTAATGGAAGCAGGTAATGAATATCATCATCATCATTTGCTTTTTCCATGGCCTGCATGGCGCTCAGGCCCGCCATGTCATCACTTTGATTGGGAGTAATCACTCTCTGGTATTCCGGGTCAATAGCAAGTGGCGGCTCTTCGGGGGCTACCCACATTTCGAAGTCATTGTTAGAAATGAGTTGGTCGGGTGCATAAGCCAACATCCGGCAAAAGAGGGTGTCATCAGGATCGCGTACCGGCTCTGATAATTCTACCCATAAAAATCTTTTTCTTGGTTCCGTAGCGCTGTATTTTTTGTTTCTCACATAAGGCGAAAAGGCGAGGCCTACACTCACGATCCTCGGTACCTGCGATGGAATAATTGTAGTGGGCAGCAATAACTGCTCGATGTTGGTTGCTTCCGTTGCACCTGTTGCATGATTGGGTTTGAATGAAGGTGTTATGAAATACTGCACTTCTATTTCATCGGGGAAACGCAATGGCGAAGTCGGATTGGCAGCGTTGACACGCAATCCGGTCTTGGGTTCTATGGCATCTATAAAAATAATAGTGGCACGCGAGCGGTCAACGATTCCGAATGTATCTGCCTGCAAACTTTCGAAGGATGCGCTGTGTTTGATCTCGATATCGCCCAATACATCCAAATGTTCTTTGTCTGCATCGGGATCGTGTTTGAATTTCTTATCTCTGCTGATCGTGAATGCTACATCCTGCAAGGCATCCCAACTCCAGTCTCTGTTCAACTGAAAGACAAGACAACCCAGCCAGTGATTGGTGAGATCGGATTTTGAAGCAAATGTAATGCTGCTCATATCAGGAGACAGACTATGCCTGATCTTGCTGTTGCATCCAAAAATTACGCGCTCTCCTTTCTTTGCAGTAAGTGTCATGCCTTTGGCTTCTACGCTGATCTCTGCTGCGAGACGCTGTACGATGTCAGGCATCTGAATTTCTTTCTCTCTCTGAAATAGGGTAGTGATCACTAAATTTTTATCAAGTAGTGGAATGGGGTCCGGTTGCAAATACAATGCCTGTACCATCGGCACATTTGCTTTGGGCAGCAGCAAATCAATTTCATCTCCAGATTCTTTATAGAAAAAGAATTGAGTCGTCTTGCCATACCGGCTATCCAATTCGTGATTGCCATTATTGATAAATCCAAAATAGGAACTGTCTCCATCACATGCGCCCCGAAGTGTTACTCTTATTTTTCTTGCCGTTGGCAAAATGATTTCATTCATTGCATCTATAGCAGGTTTGTTGATCGTTACATCATTGAATGGATCATCGAGGTCGCCGAGGTTGAGTGAATTCACATCGCGAAAAGTAACAGGCACATTTAATACATCATCGAATCCCGCAGGAAAGTTTCGGGTAGTGGTATAGAGTGTAACATAATTTTCGCGACCGCTATCACTTAATAAATTATCGAGCCTCAAAGTTTCTACTTCCACTTTTATTTCCACTTTCGTTACATCGGGATCTGCAATGGCAGGGGTTTTATTGTTGTCGGGTGTATTGGTTGAGTTGATCAGCAACTGAATAGGATCCTGCCCTGCAGCCTGGTACTTGCCGGTGAAGACTACAGCAGGGTAATTGAGAAGTGGCCTTTGAATATTGATGACAGGATTGGCATTGTACTGGCTTTCTCCATTTACAATCGTTTCATTGAAATTATCTACAATATTCAATACGAGGTCAGCGGGCTTATCGATCCGCAACATGGATGGCTCTATGTATCTCTTGAAGTGAATGGATGAAGTAGGTGCTGCTGCGATATTGACAGGATTGGTTTCCGGAATATCTGTTGGTCCGCCACCGGTAATATCCTGGAGCCTTACACGAAATTCATAACTGTGTCCATACAACAAGGGTGTATCAGCAGACACTTCATTGAATGCTTTATTGGCATTGACCTGTTTGGGTGTGGGATCATTCAATGCTGCCAGAGCCTCGTCATTTTTATAGATCAATACAGCATCGCTGTCTTTGAGCACCAAACTTTTTCCAATCCAGTTGGTATAGTACATCGGCAACCAAAAGGTTTGAGTAGTATCATTATCTAATTGTGTAGGAAAAACCTGGTAGGGCAGTTCCAGTTCTTCATTAGCATCATTGCCAATGCTGGTTCCCTGAATCTGATATACTGCTTTACACTGAACCCTGTTCAAACTCTTCCATTCCAATCCGGGCAGATCTTCTCTCACGTCAATTCGATAACCAAAAACACCCAATGGCGCATCCACACGCAGCCCCGGCTCCTGTGGGTTTTCAGCCATTTGCCTGATATACCATATCAGAATTTGCTCATCGTCCCATGCCAGGCGAATACCGAGGTCTTTTACAGGGGCAAAGCCATCCTGTGCTTCAACTAATAAATTGCCACTTACTGGTTGTGCCGCATGAATAATCCTGGCAAATCCGTCATTGTATTCATTGACCTCCTGGAAAATTTTATCCCATTCACCTTTTGGTTCAGGATCTACAGCATCAGCGATCTTTCGATACATTACAGGAAAGAGCAACGGAGCAAACACCGGCCTGGGTTCCCCGGCAATGAGTTTCGGCAGACGTGCTGCATATCTTTTGATAAATGGTCCTTCAGCATCTTCCAACAGTTGATTCTGAATGGATGCAAAATCTGCATTGATAATATCTGCATAGATGTAACAACCCTTTTCAAATAGTGATGCATCATCAGCAACGGATACCTGTGCTGAATAGATCATGCCACAAGCCCTGGCAAGCATCGGTTGCCGTAATATATGAGCATATAA
>JBDHYH010000081.1:0-18679 GCA_039811325.1 Chitinophagaceae bacterium
AAAGGCAAACCTGACAGGATCTGTTTCAGAAATTGATGAAAAGCAAATTGAAAACAGGCCGGTAACAAATATGATAAGTGCTTTGCAGGGAACGATGGCTGGCGTTACGGTTACGGCTGCAAACAGTGGACAACCCGGAGAAGATGCAGGTTCAATTCGTATCAGAGGAATAGGTACTTTAAATAATTCGGATCCGGTTGTTGTAATTGATGGTGTTATTGCGACACTGGATAATCTAAATCACATTAATCCGAATGATATAGCATCCATTTCTGTTTTAAAAGATGCAGCCTCTGCATCCATATACGGGTCTAGGGCCAGCAATGGGGTCTTGCTTGTAACAACAAAGCTAGGTAGGAAAGGAACCTTCCGAATTTCTTATGATGCCTACCTGGGAAATCAAAAACCAATTGGACTTCCTGACTTTTTACCATCATGGCAGGCTGCCACCCTTTATAATCAAGCATTAGCGAACGAGGGCAGTCCATTGCGATGGACGCCTGAAGAAATTCAAAAATTCAAAGATGGGGATGATCCATTTAATTACCCAAATACAGACTGGCTTGGCCTGTTTTATAATGAACATGGCTTTCAGCAAAATCATTACTTGGGTATTAGTGGCGGAAATGAAAAATCGCAATATTTACTTTCATTAGGTCTTTTTAACGAACAGGGTCTTGTGAAAAAAACAAATGCGAAAAGATATACAGTGCGATATAATTTAAAATCACAGGTTAGGAAAAATTTCTCTGTATCTGGTAATGCAGCTTTTACTTTTTCCTCACACGAAGGGCCGACAAATCCTGTTACTGGAGAGTTTACGGAAATTGTCAGATTGACCAACTTGATATCTCCTACGATCCCTTATAAGTATGCAAATGGCCAGTACGGGTATATTGGAAATGGAAGTCCTATGGCCTGGCTCGAAGGGCACGGAGATCAGAATAATAATAACTATAATCTCTTAAGCAATGTTGCTGCCGATTGGGAACCCGTTCGGAATCTGCATTTCCGCCCTTCAGTTTCATACGTGATGAATGTATTGCATAATAAAAGTTTTGTTGCTGACCAGCAGTATTATGATGCAGACGGCAATAAGACCTTTTACCAAGGGCCAAATTCTGTGACCGTTACAAACGGTTTTAAGAATACAATTACCTTTCAGGGACTTGCAGATTACAGTGTTTCACTCGGGGAGAATAATTTCAAGATATTAGGTGGATATTCACATGAATACAATAAATACACCTTAAGTGATGGGTTTAGAAAGAATTTTCTGAACAATCTTCTCTCTGATATAAATCTTGGTTCAACTGATGGGCAAACTACAAGCGGCTATTCCTATGAACTTGCCTTGCAATCGTATTTTGGGCGCTTAAACTATGATTATGCCGGCAAATATTTGTTTGAAGCCAATCTTCGGTACGACGGATCGTCAAGATTCGCAAAGAACAACCGATGGGGGTTATTCCCTTCTTTTTCTGCCGGGTGGAATATAGATAAAGAAATTTTTTTTAATAATCTGAAGCAAACAATATCAGCGTTAAAACTGCGTGGTTCATGGGGAAAATTAGGGAATCAAACAATTAGTTCTGATCTTTCGGTTGACCAGCAATATTATCCATACATATCCTTAGTAGCGCCAGGTCAAAATTATGTTTTCGGTGGCACAATTCCTGTCATAGCGGCTGGCATCGCACCAATTGATGGTGCAAATACGGAAATAAAGTGGGAATCAACTAGAGAAACAGATATAGGAATAGATGCCAGTTTCTTCAATAATAAAATTGCACTTACAGTTGATTATTTTCACAAATTGACCGATGGTATATTGGTAAGTATTCCAGTAGGTGCACCTTTTGGCTTAAACGCTCCGGTTCAGAATGCAGCTAAAATGTCGAACAAAGGATGGGAATTCACCGTAGGGTATAACAATAGCATTGGAAACTTTAATTATAACATTGGTGCGAATGCTTCATTTATTAAAAATACTGTCGAAGACCTTCATGGTACCGGGCCGGTAATCAGAAGTTACACCTATTATGATGAAGGGGTTCCTTTCTATTCTTTATATGGATATCAGGCAATTGGGATTTTTCAGTCGGATGAAGATGTATCTAAAGCACCATTCCAGACCAATACAACTGCCGCAGGAGATTTGCAATATGCAGATATCAACCATGATGGAAAAATTAATGCTGAGGATAGAATGTACCTTGGTACCTATTACCCAAAGACAACTTTTGGATTGAATTTGACAGGACAATGGAAGGGATTTGATGTTGTTATCTTTTTACAGGGAGCAGCCGGTGTGAAAAACTATACCGATGAAGGAAAAATTGGTCTTGTTAGTGATGGTCAGGGCAAACCAACGGCAGCCCTGCTTGATAGCTGGACGCCTGACAATAAGAATGCATCAATGCCAAGGATTTTTGATTCATATAGGCAAAACACTAATCCTTCATCATTTTGGGTTAAAGATCGTTCTTACGTGAGATTGAAAAGCTTGCAGATTGGATACACAATACCGTCCAGAATAACGAAGAAAATAGGGGTAGAAAAGGCACGTATTTATTATAGCGGCCAGAATATTTTAACTCTTGATCATCTTGACAAATGGGTTGATCCTGAATCTCCAAATTATAGCAGCATCTATTTTTATCCACAAGTTAAGGTCAATACTATTGGTATTAATGTTTCCTTTTAATCTGAAACTACTATGAAAAAATTATTAATTTGTTTATTATCCCTGGTATCTGTAACCCAGGTAGCCTGTAAAAAGGACTTTCTTGAACGAAATCCATTGGATGCATACAGTAATTCTTCCCTCTGGTCATCTGGGCAAGACGCCCTGGCTGCATTGAATGGCTGCTACAACGGTGGAATGGATCCATTTAGTGGTCAAAATGGATGGGAAACCAGTTTTAGTATCTATTATATGGACGCAGTGACAGATAATGTGTACAGTTGGAGAGCAAATCATGGTTATCAGCATTATGGAAATGGTACTGTGGAAGCCACTGATCAATCTGCATTTACCAGGTGGAACTATACCACCATACAAAGGTGCAACTGGTTTCTTGAGAATGTTGACGCAACGCCGATGGATGAAGGACTCAAGCAGAAATACAAAGGAGAAGCGCGGTTTCTCAGAGCTTATCAATATTTCATATTGTCGCAACTTTACGGAGATGTTCCTTTAGTAATATCAACTATTTCACCAAAGGAGGCGAATACAATAGCAAGGACGCCATTTGCTGATGTTCGTAGTTTCATTGTAAAAGAGCTTGATACAATTTCGAATGTGTTGCCACCAAGTTATTCGGGCAGTGAAGTGGGACGCATTACGAAAGGTGCTGCTTTGGCTTTGAAAGGGAGAATTGAATTATATGACGGCGATTACGAAGCAGCAATTACAGATTTTCAAAAAGTAATGGGGTTGGGGTATTCACTTTTTCCAAGCTATGAAGATCTTTTTAGAAAATCAAACGAAAATAATAGTGAGGTAATTCTTGATGTTCAATACAAAGAAACAAGTGAGTTTTCTGATCAAAATTGGCTGCTTGGGGTCATTATTCCAGCCTCAATGGGTGGATGGTCTTTACTTGCGCCAACGCAATCCATGGTCGATGCGTATGAGATGACCAACGGCAAAACTATTGATGATCCAACTTCCGGTTACAATCCTGAAAAGCCTTATGAAAACAGGGATCCCAGGCTTAAAGCGAGTATTATTTACCCCGGGCAATTATATGAAGGTTCCTTTTATAATCCTATCGAACCAAATGCTTTTGATTACTATAATAAAAGATTAAATTCAAAAACGGGTTATCTCGAAAAGAAATTTATTTCTCATTACTCAGAGGATTATGAGGATGGTTGGAATTCAGGATTGAATGTAATAGTCATTCGGTACGCAGAAGTATTGCTGAGCTATGCAGAAGCAAAAATCGAACTCAATCAG
Source organism: Chitinophagaceae bacterium (assembly GCA_039811325.1). Taxonomy (GTDB): domain Bacteria; phylum Bacteroidota; class Bacteroidia; order Chitinophagales; family Chitinophagaceae; genus Ginsengibacter. Next base: position 3,965 of record JBDHYH010000081.1, read on the forward strand.
ATTGATGAATCAGTTTATACTGCTATTGATGATGTGAGAACCAGGGCAGGAATGCCCAAAGTTGACAGGGCAGTTTATAATAATCAATCTACCCTAAGAACGCTGGTAAGAAGGGAAAGGAGAGTTGAACTTGCATTTGAAGGGTTGCGTTGGTATGATATTCAACGTTGGAAAATTGGTGACCAGGTGAGGAAGGGGGAGGTGTATGGGACACGTTTGGGTACAGTTGATAAATCCACAGGTGAGGTGATTTACTCAGGCCCGGAACATATAAAAGTGGAAACGCGCAATTTTAACCCGGGAAGAGATTATCTCTGGCCTGTTCCGCAATCTGAAAGGGATATTAATAAAAACCTCACGCAAAATCCTAATTATTAAAACCAGAGGATTCTCACTTAACTACGATAAGAATTTTCCACCTTGTCAAATAAACGGTATTAAGATGAAAAGTATTTTCGTTCTCTTTGGATTCTTATTTTGTTCTTACATCCCGATTTTCGCTCAGGGACGCTTAGACTTTTCTCCTGAAAAACCTCAGGCGGGTGAAAGTATTAAAATAACATATTCATCGCCTGAAGATATTGGCAGATCGCAGTTGGAGGGTGTTGTTTATACCATGAGTCCCAAAAATCGAAATCTCAATTCATTTCTTCTTCAAAAGGTTGGAAATAACTATGTAGGAACAATCCAAACCAATCAAGAACAAAACTTTGTAGCCATTGGGGTGAAGATAGATGGAGCATTTGATACGAACAATGGAGAGGGATATTTTATTGAGTTGTATCAGGGCGATTCCATCGCTCCGGATGCAGATCTGAGCGTTGCTAAATTTTTTTCAGAGGATAGTTATTTATTGGGCATAAGAAAGGATAACACTGATAAAGCAATAAAATACTATGAATCTGCTTTCGAAAGGAATAAAGATGAAAAATCAAAGAACATTATTTCATTTACCCGGTTACAGGCTAAAGCTGATATCACTAACTCGGATAAAGCATTTCAAAATAACATTGAATGGCTTTTAAAAAGAGGGCTTAAAACAGAGCTTGATTATTACAATTTTCGTGTCTTGTATTTTTATGCCAATCTTCCGGAGCAGGAGAACTTTGTTATTGAAGTAATGAAAAAAAAGTTTCCGGATGGACAATGGGTTCTTGGGGATATTTTGAAGAATTTTAAAGCGGAAAAATCCATAACTAAAAGGGAGCAATTGTTAGATGAGTACATAACGCGGGCAAAGAAAACTGGTGTACCTCCCAATCTAAGTGATGCTGAAGAATATATGACCGAGACATTTTTAAAAGCAGTAGGCCAGACAGTGGACTATAAGAAGTTGGAGAATATTTTTGAGAAATACCACATTTCGAATAATCTGAAAGGTCAAATATTGCATTTCGTCTCCAATAAACTTCAGGAAAAAAATGAGAATCTAACGCAGGCGCTTGAGATTGCAAAACAGTCTTTGCAAATTGCCAAAAATGAAATTGCCAGCCCGGGTGAAAAAAAGCCTTATGATCAGACGGAGCATGAATGGTTATATTCCCGAAAGAAAAATTATGCTTCTATTGCGGGTACTTACGCTTTGATAGAATATAAATTAGGAAATCTTAAGATAGGTTTCCCATATATAAAGGAAGCAGCTATTGCTATTAATCAAGGAAAGAATATTGAGCTTAATAATATTTATATTTTGTATGCTAAGCAGTTACTTTCACAAAAAGATTTCCAATCTTCACTTGAAAGATTTATTATAAATGGCGCTGCTGATGACAATGCTATAGTATCTCTTAAAAAGTTATATAAGCCTTCAAAGAAAATGTGGGAGGATTATTATGCCGAACTTCAAAGTCAGGCAGCAAAACAGGCCCAGAAAGAACTCGTTAAGACTATGGTCAATCTGTCGGCGCCTGACTTCGCGCTATTTGACAGACAGGGCCAAAAGGTTGAATTGAAATCATTAAAAAACAAAGTAGTTGTTCTGGATTTTTGGGCTACCTGGTGTGGGCCATGCAAAGCTTCTTTCCCAGCTATGCAGGAGATGGTTGAGAAATATAAGAATGATAGTAGTGTAGTTTTTCTTTTCATAGATACGTGGGAACGGATAGACGATCAAAAAGAAAAAGAGATGGCGGTTAACAAATTTATTGATGATCATAAATATGATTTCAGGGTGCTTTTAGATCACGAAAGTAAGGTCGTTGTGAGTTATGGTGTTTCAGGGATTCCCACGAAAATCGTTATTGATAAGAAGGGGAATATTCGTTTTATTTCTATGGGCTTTGATGGAGAAAATGTGAAATTGATGACAGAGCTTTCTGGCATGATTGAATTAGCGAAAGAGGGTTGACAATAATATAAGTATATTCAATGCTATACTCCTGAAAATACTTCTTAAAATAAATTTTATCACGATTTATTTCGGAATACTGAAATTAAAATTGAAAAAATAATCCGGTGGTATCATGGAACAATTGGAATATTCATTTCATCTATCGAACAGTTTTATTTTCACCACGTTTCCTTTTCTACTTTCCTCCATCTATTTCCTAATTTTGGCAGGTGAGTATTATTCAATCAGACGATGCGCCACTATGGAAGGAATTCCGTCGGGCAGATATGGATGCCTTCCGGTCGTTGTATTTTATACACTTCCCGCATTTGTATGAATATGGCATGCGATTTTTGAAAGATGAAGAGTTGGTGAAAGATAGTATTCACGATCTGTTTGTCAAGCTTTGGGAAACCAAAGGCAACCTGGCGGATGTGACCGCTGTGCGTCCCTATTTGCTGGTAGCACTGCGCTCGATGCTGTTCAATCAATTAAGAAAAGGGAAACGGATGAAGATGGTGGATATCGAACACCAGCCTTTTCAGATGATCTTTTCGTTTGAGCAGGAATTGATCAATAAAGAGCAAAGTATTGAGAAATCACACAAACTATCTGAGGCGTTGAATCAATTGACTCCCCGGCAAAAGGAATTCATTTTTCTGCGCTATTTTGAAGAAGTTTCTTATGAAGATATTTCAGTTATTATGAACATGTCTGTGAAGGCTGCCTACAAACTGAATGCAAGGAGCCTCGAAGCCCTTCGCAATATTCTGAATACTTCCATACCGGCGCTAATAATATTGCTTCATAGTTTGAAGCACTGAATATTCAACACACACATTTTCAGTAAGTGAGTATGATTGATTTCAGGACTTGCTATCTCTGAAAGCCTGGGTCAATCGATCGAGCACGTGTGCAATGTAATGAGCAATGGGGCGAAGACCGTACCTCTACTGTTCATGATACCACCAGTTCACAGCTTTGCAAACCGCTCTGCTGATTTTTTTCTAAAAAAAATCTAATGTCATGGGGTGAAATGAATTTTATTATTGTTATGATATAGGAATAGGTGTTGATAATCCTGAAAAGATGCAAAAGAACTACAAAACATACCAGGCTTCAGATTTTTTAGAAGATGATTATTTTATCAATTGGGTCAGATATCCGGATACAGCATCGGATGAGTTTTGGAATACCTGGAAAAAATCTTCGCCACCCAACCTGGATGAAATGGAACTGGCTGCGCAACATTTGAAAGCCATATTTTCAGCCGAAAGAATACTTCCGGAAAATGAAGAAGCTGAAATTCTTTGGCAGCATATTGAAAATACAATAAATAGAAGTAACGATAAAATTGTATCCATAAATGAACATGCGACTAAGGGAAGGTACCATATCATGAAATCCTGGTGGGTAGCAGCTTCTGTAGGTTTATTGCTATTAATTGCCACTTCTTATTTTTTATTGAATAATGAAAAAAAACTGCTACTAACAACAATTGCCTCAGATAATAAAGGGCAACAGGACATCGCACCCGGCGGCAACAAAGCCATTCTTACATTAGCAGATGGAACAAAAGTAATTCTCGATTCAGCAAATAACGGTGCCATCACAAAGCAGGGAAATGTAACTGTAATCAAAATGAATGATGGTTTATTGAGTTATGAAAAATCCGCAGGAAAGGATGTCGAAGTGGTTTATAATACTATTAGCACTCCGCGTGGCGGTCAATATCAATTAGTACTTGCCGATGGAAGTAAAGTATGGCTGAATGCGGCTTCATCCATCACGTATCCAACGGCCTTTGCAGGCAATGAAAGAAAGGTTTCCATGACAGGGGAAGCATATTTTGAAATTAAGCATAACGAACAGGTACCATTTCTTGTTAAGGTTGGTTCGATGGAGGTAAAAGTATTGGGAACTCATTTTAATATCCACGCTTATGGTGATGAGAATAACATCAGCACTACATTGCTTCAGGGTTCTGTATTAGTGAGTGAAGGAATTCAAAAAGTAAAATTAGAACCGGGACAGCAGGCACAACTTCATACACCGAATAAAAAACTCCAAACGATCGGAAACGTAAACCTTGAAGAAGTAATGGCATGGAAGAATGGTTTTTTTCAATTCAATAATGCAGGTGTGGATGTAGTGATGAAAGAAATCAGCAGATGGTATGATGTGGAAGTAAGCTATCCGCAGGGGATTCCCAATGAAAAATTCTGGGGCAGCATTCGCCGTGATCAAAACCTTTCAGACGTGTTCAAAGTATTGCAGGAAAGTGGAGGCCATTTTAAGATAGAAGGGGGAAAGGTGGAGGTGTTGCCATAGATAGGTAGGGTTTTGAGTTTAGAGTTTAGAGTTTAGAGTTGAGGGTTTAGATGATTTAGAAGGTTTAGAGAGTTTAGAAGGATTTAAAGTTTTATTGTCGCCCCATTCTCCAGATAAGGAATTGAAAAAGTTGTGTGCGCTGAAGGGTATAGGATGTTTGAAAATTGAATTACAATTAGAAACAATAAAATAAAAACGATGACTAATGATTAATTGAAAAAATGTTGCTCTAAATAAAATCCCGCCGACGTTGCAGGAAGGCGGGAAGATTGTTTGGGCAGACAAAATAAAAATAATCTGCACAGAAATTCATCAAGAGCAGATCATCTGAAAAATGTATTTATCAAATCCCAAAACAAAGTAAATCTATGAATTTTTTGTTTAAGCGCAGGGGACGAAAGAAACCGTTCACTGCCCAATTGCTGAGAGTTATGAAACTAACGACTATCCTGCTAACAGTTGCGCTCTTGCAGGTTTCTGCAAAGGGAATTTCCCAGACAGTTACCTATTCAGGAAAGAATGTGTCGTTGCAAGCAGTATTTAATGTCATCAAAAATCAGACGGGTTATACGGTATTTTGCCGGTCTGAATTATTGGCAAATACTGATAAGATAACTATTGAATTGAAAAATGCCGGAGTTGAGGAAGCGATGGCAGCAGTGCTGGAAGGAAAGCCATTGGCTTTTACTGTAATCGGAAAAACGGTGGTGGTGAAGGAAAGTACGGAACCCCTGAATTCGATTTCTAATAAGGGAAATATCTTGGCTGTGCTTCCTGATTTAGATGTAAGAGGAATAGTTGTAGATGTCAACGGTAACCCGCTAAATGGCGTATCGGTAACAATCAAAGGGGGTAAAAAAGGAACATCAACCAATGAAATGGGAGAATTTTCTTTAACTTCTGTGGATGAAAATTCAACCATAGTTTTTTCTTTCGTTGGATATAAAACTAAAGAATTTGGGGCAATGAATGTCCCCAGTGTGATCACCTTGTCTCGCCAAGAATCTAAGTTGGATGAGATAAATGTTACAATTAGTGCTGGTTACGGAACTATTAAAAAAAGAGATCTGACAGATGCCGTCACTAGTTTGAATCCTAAAGTTTTGGAATCTACTAATATGATTTCAGTTGGTAATTTAATTCAAGGTCAATTAGCTGGTGTAAATGTTATGGTTGGAAATAGCGCTCCCGGCTCTCCTGTGAGAATACGTATTCGCGGAGATGCAACGATAAATGATGGAGCCGATCCGCTTATTGTTGTGGATGGTGTTCCCATGCCGGATGATTATGATCTGAATGATATTAACCCTAACGATATTGCTACTATAGACATTTTAAAAGGCGCCTCTTCAGCGGCTATCTATGGCTCCAGGGCTTCTGCCGGAGTGATGGAAATACGAACTAAAAGGGGGAGTCAATATACAAAACCACAGATAACGTACAGTTACAATTATGGGGTGAAATCCCTCGAGAAAAAGATCCATTCGTTGAATGCGGACCAGTTCAAAAGCATGTTCTCTGAAGGCTTAATAAATTATATTTCAGGGGCTTTTGATGTCAGGGCAGATGCTGATTCAATAAAAAAATATGTCCGCCCCAGCAACAATAGAAATTATTATCAATTCTATCTGCCTGCCGATAAGTTTGATGTATCAAATACAGATTGGGTTGGTTTAATGATCAAGCCTGCTATCACGCAGGATCATTACATCTCATTGAGAGGTGGAGATAAGAAATCCCAATATTCATTTTCTTACGGAAAAAATATCGAAAATGGAATGCTGATAGGCAGTAACTACGACAGGAACTCCATTAGCATGAATTACGATCAGAATTTTAGCCAAAATCTGAGAGTTGGGTTTAGCGCAATGGGAGGTTTTAGTGAAACGAATGGTACAGTATCTATTGGTACTGCAACTCAGATGCGGCCGGATGCTGCAGCGTACAATCCCGATGGTACTTATCATATATTTACTTATCAATATGCTGGAACTACAAATCAGGTCGATAATCCTTTGATATTGGCAAATGATGTTACTAATAAGAATATTGGAAAAGTTTTAAGTGTAAGCCCTTATGGAGAATTGAAATTCTTAAAAGATTTTAAATTTACAACACGATTCAACTTCAACCTGAATTTAGGAACACAAAGGCAATATTATCCGAGTACGACAAGAGCTGGACAAAATTATAGTACAGCAAAAGGGCGCCTGATTGATACCAGAAGCCAGGGAAGCAGTTCAACTTTTACTAATTACCTGACCTATTATAAGGTTGTGAAAGATCATGACATCATTGCTGTTGTCGGTTCTGAGTTAAATAAGTCCAGAAACCAGTATGTAACAGAACGATATCTAAATTTTGCAGATGACCGCATTCAGAATGCTGTGTGGCAGGCTGCCACGTATCAGTGGGCAGACGGTGACGAGAGTGAAACTGAATCGATAGGATATTATGGAAGGCTAAATTATAAGTTCAAAAACAGGTATCTGCTGTCTTCCTCTTTCAGGGTGGATGGTTCGTCAAGATTTGCTCCTAAAAACAGGTTCGGATTTTTCCCCTCAGTATCGGTGGGTTATATTATGTCGGACGAACCCTTCTTTTCAAATATCAAAAATACTGTGAATCTCATAAAATTCAGGGCAAGTGTTGGTAAGACGGGTAATGACAGAGTGGGGCCATATAGCTGGTTGCCTCAATACCAAAGTGGGGTAAGTTATATGAATTTACCAGGTGTAAGGCCAACTGATTTGGGTAATGATAACCTGAAATGGGAATCCTCTACTGAATATAATCTTGGGTTAGATTTTGGCTTTTTGGAAAATAGCCGAATTAAAGGCTCAATTGATATTTATAAGAAGGATGTTTCAAATATGCTAGTTGCAATACCCATGGCACCTAGTACAGGAGTTACTTCTGTATATCAGAATTTTGGCGATTTAACCAATAAGGGAATTGAATTAAGTCTAAGTGGTGTACTCGTTGAAAGAGAGAACTTCTCTTGGGAATTAGGCGGTAATATTTCAAGGAACTCCAATATTCTTACGAGGCTTGGAATTGACAGAGCGTCTACAACATCCGGGCAAACTTGGTTGACTTATTATGTAATTCAGGAAGGGCAGCCTATTGGTTTGGTCTATGGATACAAGACAGATGGCTTATTTAAGAATTATAAAGAGATAGATCAATACGAAGCTTTAGATCCGACACGCAAGTACCAGGAGCCAAGTTTTTATTCCATGCCGGGGGATATAAAGTTTGTTGATGTTAGTGGAGACGGGTATATATCTTCTGGAACAGGAAAAGATGATGATCCTCATGAGGACAGAAGAATTATAGGAAAGACGCAACCAGATTTTTGGGGAGGATTTAGTTCTACCTTTCAATACAAGGAATTGCGATTGGATATAACAGGTACATTTCAGAAAGGTGGAGTGAAATATTGGAAATATGCTGAAACCCAATTTCAAATGAATACCATTGCTCCCAATAACGTTGATGCATTGGCTTTGCAAAGATGGACTCCCGACAATCCTAATGCAAAATACCCCATCTTCAGAAACATGTACTACACTAATAAGATCAATGACTTTTGGTTGTATGATGCGTCATTCCTGAAAATTCAGGAGATCAACTTGTCTTATAACCTTCCCAAAAAATTACTGGCAAGAACCAAAGTAATATCGGGATTAAATGTATATGCTTCTCTGCACAATGTAATCACGTTTACAAAATACCCGGGTTATAATGTTGAGGGTTTTAGTACAAATCCAATTGAGGGCACTATGATGGATTATTCATCCTATCCTAATGAACGGAATTTTAGGATAGGTGCCAGAATTATGTTTTAATCAATCCATTTTTTTAAATTATTAGTAATGAAAAATAAACTCTTATATATTATAAGCTTGGGAATAATGCTTTTCGCAATATCCTGCAAAAAAGATATTTTGAACAAAATTCCTCCGCACAGCCTGGTGGAAGACAATGCAATTGTGGATCAGCCAAGTGCTGAGGCTGCTCTCATAGGGATATTCGTTCCTTTAAAGAGTTTGAACCCTTCACCATTTGGTGCTAACTATATTTCTGACGGAAGTCAAATGGTTGGATTTACTACGGGATATTTTCGCAGTTTCGATCATGAACTGGAAGTAAATGGATATACAACAGGTGACGCCTGGCCTGAATGTTCACAAATTATCAATTCAGCAAATGCGGTCATAGCTAAGGTTGCCAATGTTGATGACGGTAAGTTTGCCGGCAACCGCAAAAAAGAAATAATTGCAGAGGCTAAGTTTATGAGATTTTTTGCTCAGTATTATATCCTCAAACACTATGGGCAATTCTGGGATTTGAATTCTCAATTCGGAGCGCTTATGAGAAGAGAGCCTGCAAGAGTTTCGAATAATAATTATGCCCGGTCAACCGTTGCAGAAAGTTATGATCTTCTTTTAGAGGATCTTGATGATGCCATAGCCAATGCACCTGAATTTAATTCTGTTTACATGCCTTCTAAACTTTTAGCAAAGGCGTATAAAGCAGAAGTGCTATTAATGAGAGGAGCAGATGCTGATTTGCAAAATGCCACAACAATAGCCGATGAGGTATTGAATGACCCAAATCGCTCAATGGAATCTGCTTACGGTGATATATTTACCAAGGGGTATTCGTCGTCCGAACTTTTATTTACACGGTTTATGGATGATCAGATGCTTTCAGGTGTTTTCTCAAATGTGGGAAGCATTGTAAGAATGTTTGGTGGTATATTTCAGCCGTCGCCTTTACTAATAAATATTTTGGATGATGATACAAGAGCTCCGTTTTATGCGCGGACTGACATCGTAAATAATGTACCCACTATCAGAGTTCCGAAACTCTATAAGCCGAATGGGAATTGCCTTCCTTACTATATGCGAACCAGTGAAATGTTATTAATTAAAGCAGAGGCTTATGCCCGTTTAAATAAAAAAGATAACGCAATTACTGCGTTAAATGTTCTCAGGGTACGCGCAGGAGAATCTCCGTTAATTTCAGCCGATATATCTGATGATGATCTTTCCACTGTTGTTTTTAGTGAAATCACAAAAGAGTTAGCGCTGGAAAACGGGTATGAGTGGTTCGCTTCAATTCGTTTAAAAGGGAAAGACGGCAGGCCGATGATCTTTACAATTAAACCAGGTGTAACATCTGCCAACCAATTTATCTGGCCCATTCCTCAAAAGGAAATTGAATTAAATACATTGATGGTACAGAATTCGGGATATTGAATCCATTAACAAAAAAAATAAATTTATGAAGTCAATATTTTCGCTAATAATATCAGGTTTTATTTTCCTGGGAACAAGAGGCCAGGGCATCGAGTTTGTCCATAATCTTGACTCTGCACTTGCGATGGCAAAGGCAGAGAAGAAAATGGTGTTTGTGGATTTTTATACATCATGGTGCGGGCCATGTAAAGTATTAGCAGCTGAAGTTTTTCCATTACCTGAAGTCGGAAGTTATTATAACTCTAATTTCGTTAATTGTAAAATTCAGTGTGATGATAAAGGTGAAGGTGAGATTTTAGGAAAGAAATATAAAATTCATGCCTACCCGACATTAATGTTCATGGATGAGAAAGGAAACACCATCCATTCGATAGCAGGTGGCCTTGATGCCAAAGGACTGATTGACCTGGCCAAAACAGCACAGGATCCCAATAAAAACCAACTTGCAATGGTACAGGAATGGGGGTCGGGAAACAGGAGCCATGCCTTCATGGTAAGGTACTTTGGGATGCTGACAAGTTCTTACAGGGGCGATAAAGCCATTACGGATTTTGAGTCCTGGTTTGCAGGCATTGATAAAAAACAAAAATCAGCAAAGGCAACCTTTGACCTGATTGAATTGGTAAAGAGCGCACCTTTCTCCGCTCCTTTTGAATATATGGAGAATAATAAAAAAGCGTTTTACACAACTGTTGGTCAGCATACTGTTGACAGTTTTATTGCAACTACTTATTTGTGGTATCTGCATGGAGTCCAGTCATCGGGCCTTATCAATAAAGACCTTACAAAATACAATGCAGCAATGGCTAAGTTCAAAGCCAAAAAATATCCTTATTATGATGAATACGCAGAGTTCAATAATGTTTTCGATTCGAAGGGCATCGATGGTAAAGATGATATTAATGTATATATGAAAAGAGGAACCGATTTCCTCGCTAAGTATGGCAAAAAGAATGACGGTTACACTCTTTCCCTTGCCTCTATGCTGGGAAACTGGACGGGTGGTAAAGACAAAGGCTATGCCGGTATCAAATGGATGGAGGAACTGCTGAGCAGAAACCGGGATCCAAGGTATCTAAATACTTATTTTTATATACTTTGGAGAAATTACCATTGGGAGGAAGCGCTTGAAGTAGCCTATGAAATAAGAGAAAATCAGATCAAAGCCGGAAGGCCAACAGCAGATATTGATAAGCAGATAGAACAGGTAAAAGGTTGGAAAATAAAATATTCTCAAAAGAATAACTTGTAAGGCTACTTATGGCGATGCGTAATGGCTATAAATATTAAATAAAAAAATGGTAGTCAGAATATAATAACTCGGGCTATTAATATAAATAAGCAATGAAAAAATTACTATTCTTCCTTATCACCGGTGCATTTAGCTTTACTATATGTCATGCACAGAATGTAACGCTAAAAGGTGATCTGAATTTTTCTGATCCTATACACAAAGTTTACCTGACTTATCGAAATGGCGATGACAGGGTAAGCGACAGTGCAGTACTTGAAAATGGACGATTCACTTTTACTGAGAAAATAAATGAACCGACACTCGCCAGTCTTATGCTTCGCTTTGAACCTAAAAAAGATGCAAAGCAGCTTCGCATGGATAGGATGCAAATATTTCTGGAACCGGGTATAATTCATATCAAGGCTAAGGATTCGCTCAAAGCTGCTGTTGTTACCGGTTCCAAAGCACAAAAGGAATATGAAGCCTATAACAAACTATTGAAGCCATACCAAAAGCAGGAATCCACTATGGGGCCACGGTATGAAAAGTTTAGAGCAGCCAAGGATGAAGCTGGAATGAAATCGATCCAGGATGAGTACCAGGCAATGTTGAAGGAGAAAAATGAAAAGGTGGTGCAGCCTTATATTTTGGCTCATACCGCCTCTCCTATAATTCTTACTATATTGAACCAATATATTGGATATGATATTGATCCGGCAACTGCTGAGCCTTTATACAACCAACTTTCAGATGCCAACAAAAACACCTACTCTGGTAAGTCATTAAAAGAAAGAATAGAAACTGCTAAAAAAACTGCCGTCGGTGCAATGGCGATGAACTTCACTCAAAACGATACACTTGACAAACCAGTCAGCCTCTCTGATTTCAAAGGCAAATATGTATTGGTAGATTTTTGGGCAAGTTGGTGCGGCCCATGCCGTGCAGAGAATCCCAATGTGGTAAAAGCGTTTAATGAGTATAAAGACAAAAACTTTACAGTACTTGGAGTTTCTCTTGACCAACCTGGGAAAAAAGAAGCTTGGCTCAGTGCGATACATCACGACATTCTCACATGGACTCAAGTCAGCGATCTGAAATTCTGGGATAATGAAGTTGCTAAGCTTTACGGCATCCGCGCAATACCACAGAATTTTTTGATTGATCCTTCAGGCAAAATCATTGCAAAGAATATTCGTGGCGAAGAGTTAAATAAAAAGTTACAAGAAGTTTTAGAATAGGTGATGATGAATCTTTTCTCATAATGTCAATTTATATTGATACAGTCGGGGAGTGTTTTGACACTCCCTTTTTGTTTCAGAAAGTAAACTCAAACCGTTTAAATGTTGAGGTATGGAGTGATCTCATTAGATATGGTTACTTATTCTTTTATTCTGAGTTTATTATTATTGAGAACTGAGAATTTATCGACCATTTCGTCATAATGATGACTGATCGCAGCTATTGCTGCTGATATTTTATATTTTGCCTCATTTATTCTGATCAGCAATATGCCGTGATGTGGAAGTTGCAAACGAAAAACCAGTTCACCAAAATCTTTGTCTTCAGTTATGAGTAACGCACCGTTTTCGAATGCAATTTCTAAAACTGATTCATCTTTTATTGCAAGTTGCTGTTCAGAAACAGAATAGACTGTCATGCCTTCTTGCCTGAGGCCGATTACGATTCTGTAGGCAACCCTTTCACCGGCAATGATGCGGTAGCTACCCATTATGCAACAGCTAATGTTTTTTCATGTTTGGAATTATCAGCAGCAAATAACAGGCAAGCCTGAATGTCAGCTGTAGTTATCCGTGGATACGCCTCCATTAATTCTGCAAAAGAGTAATCTGCAGCGAGCTTTTCAAGGATCAATTCTACTGGTATCCTTGTGTTTTTAATCACCATTTTCCCGAACATAATGGAAGGATCGGATGATATATGTTCTTTCCAATTCATATTCTGATGTTTTCTCAAAGTTATGAATAAATAACTTCGAAGAACCCATCTACGGTGCTTTCGAAGGTTGGCAACCTTGATTCCCAAAAAAACCTGAAATTTGAAGTACTAACCATACCTTCTGCTTTTATAACACCTGTCAAAAATCATATCAGCCATGATCACACAATCAAAAACACTAGAGCAATATTTCGAAAAGTTTCGCAAAAAGATTATTGGCGAAAATCAATATTTCAATTCCCCCGACGGAGAAAAAAAGATTGTATATGCAGACTGGACGGCGAGCGGCAGATGCTATTCGCCGATAGAGGAATGCATTCAGAAAGAGATCATGCCTTACCTGGCGAATACGCATACCGAGACTTCGATTACCGGAACTCTGATGACGAAGGCTTATGAGCAATCAAAATTGATTGTAAAGAAACATGTCAATGCTAATAAAGATGATGTATTAATTTTTACCGGTAGCGGAATGACAGGTGCAGTGAACAAATTGCAACGGATATTAGGACTTAGAATTTCCGAAAGAGTTATGGATTATGTGAAGCATGATAAACTTCCGGAAATTGACGAGGTAAATGGTGATGCGGTCCGGATTCACAATGTGTTCAGCGAATGCCTTCAATTGGATGAAAACTTGAAGCCCATTGTTTTTGTAACTCACATGGAGCATCACTCCAACCAGACTACGTGGCTGGAAACACTCGCTACTGTGGAGATCATCAGGTCTGATAAAAATGGGAATGTTGATTTGGAATATTTCGAATCCCTGCTGGTCAAGTACAAAGACAGAAAGAATAAGATCGCTGCCATCACAGGTTGTTCTAATGTCACAGGCATACAAACACCTTATCATGAAATTGCAAAAATTATTCATGAACACAATGGCTTGTGCTTTGTCGACTTTGCATGCTCTGCACCTTACATCCATATCGATATGCACCCTGAAGAAGAAGGAGCACATCTGGATGCTATTTACTTTTCACCACACAAATTCTTAGGTGGCCCGGGCACTACGGGAGTATTGATATTTAATAAGAAGATATACAAGAACATCATTCCTGATCAACCCGGAGGCGGTACCGTAGTTTATACCAATCCGTGGAAGTTTCATGAATATATTACGGATATCGAGCACAGGGAAGACGGCGGTACGCCACCCTTTCTGCAAGGAATTAAAATTGCCATGTGCGTAAAGTTGAAAGAGAAGATGGGTGTGGACAGGATGCTGGAACGTGAAGAAGAATTGCTGAAAATAATTTTTGAAAGGTTTGATAAGATAAAGAATATTGAAGTGCTGGAAGGGCACAACCGAAGGAGATTGGGTGTCATCTCGTTTGTAGTACAGGGTGGCCATTACAACCTGATCGTAAAACTGCTCAATGATAAATTTGGCATCCAGACACGGGGAGGTTGCGCATGTGCGGGTACTTATGGACATGAACTATTGCACGTAAGTGAGATGCGCTCGTATGAATTATTGGAATTGATTCATACCGGCGATCTTTCCTGCAAGCCAGGTTGGGTGCGGATGTCCATTCATCCTACGATGTCCAATGAAGAGGTAACATACATAATGGATGGTATTGAAGCAGTAG
>JBDHYH010000082.1:0-18250 GCA_039811325.1 Chitinophagaceae bacterium
CATTCGACGCAGAGTGGAAGGAGAACGAAGCAAAGATGCGCATCGATATGAAAAATGATGGAATGGAAATGCTCGAGGCCGCCGGTATCAAAGATGTTTATGGATTTGATGGCGATGGCACTATCGGTCGTGGCATTCACGAAATGGGTACGGCAAGAATGGGACATGATCCTAAAACTTCTGTATTGAACAAATGGAACCAGGTATGGGATGCACCGAATGTATTTGTAACGGATGGCTCTTTCATGACATCTGCTGCATGTGTCAATCCATCACTAACTTACATGGCCTTTACAGCCCGTGCGGTTGATCACGCTGTAAGTGAACTGAAAAAGAAAAATCTATAAAGAAATATTCATGTCAGAAAAGAAACACAAATTATCAAGAAGAAATTTTATCAGGAATTCTGCAATGACAGCCGCAGGCTTCATGATCGTACCGCGTCATGTGCTGGGTGGCAAAGGTTATGTAGCGCCCAGTGATAAGTTGCTGGTCGCGGGAATAGGTGTGGGAGGCAAAGGTCAAGGAGACCTTGCTGCTTTTTACAAAAGTGGTAAAGCTGAGATCGCATTTCTCTGCGATGTAGATGATCGAATGTCAGGGACCAGCAGAAAGAATTTTCCGAAAGCAAAATACTACAGGGATTGGCGGGAAATGATTGACAAGGAACATAAAAATTTTGATGCGGCATCAGTCTCTACTCCCGACCACACCCATGCGGTAGCAGCCATGGCGGCCATGCAAGCGGGCAAGCATGTGTATGTGCAAAAGCCATTGACACATGATGTGTATGAAGCCCGTGCACTCACTGAAGCGGCAAAGAAATACAAAGTGGTTACACAGATGGGGAACCAGGGCGCATCGGGAGATGGTGTGCGCCAGTTGAAAGAATGGTATGATGCCGGCGTGATTGGTGATGTACATACAGTTTATTGTTTTACTGACCGGCCTCTATGGCCACAAGGCATTCCCTGGCCATCAGAAAAATCATCAGTGCCTCAGGAGCTCGATTGGAACTTGTGGTTAGGTACGGCGCCATTTAAAGAATATGTTGAAGGCCTGGTACCTTTCAGTTGGCGTGGTTGGTGGGATTACGGTACCGGCGCTTTGGGTGATATGGGTTGCCATATCGTAGAACCTGCGTTCAGTGTTTTGGGTTTGAGTTATGTGAATTCTGTTCAGGCAAGTGTGGGTAGTGTGTATCCGAAGGCATGGAACAGAGGTTATTTCCCTGAAAGTTGCCCACCCTCAAGTCATGTAACGATGAAGTTTCCGAAGGGAAGCAAAACACAAGGTCCCGTAGAAGTACATTGGATGGATGGTGGCATACAGCCAACCAGGCCGGATGAATTAGGGCCAAACGAATTATTTGGCGATGGCAGTAATGGCACATTGTTCATTGGTACAAAAGGGAAAATGATGTGCGAGGTATATGGCGCCAATCCTCAGTTGCTGCCTACGTCCAGAACAAAAACCACTGTAGTACCTCAAAAATATGCACGTGTGCCGGGTGGCGATGAAGGCCACTATGCTCAATGGGTAGAAGCAGCCATTGCAGGCTATGGTAAGAAAGAATTGAGTTCTCCTTTCGAAATAGCGGGGCCGCTCACAGAGGCATTGCTCATGAGTAACCTTGCCATCAGAGGATTCGACATCCGTGTACCCAAAAAAGATGGAAGAGGATATGACTATCCCGGTCGATACCTTGAACTCATCTGGGATTCGAAAAATATGAAAGTAACCAATTTCGATTTGGCCAACCAATTTGTAAAGAGAGATTATCGTGAAGGATTTAGCCTGAATTATAAATTGTAAACCCAACCCGAAACCTGAAACCTGATTCGCCGCGGCGAACGAAACTTGAAACTTGAAACTCGAAACTTTGAACTTTAAACAAAAACAGCCATGGACAGACGAGAAGCCGTAAAATATATTTCAGTGCTGCTGGGTGGTACTGTTGTAGGCAGCAGTTATTTTCTGAGTGGCTGCAAAGCCAATGACGATAAGGTATCCATGCAATTCACGGATGCTGATATTGCTTTCCTTGATGAGGTGGCTGAGACCATTCTGCCGAGGACAAGTTCGCCCGGAGCGAAAGATGCAGCAGTAGGTAAGTTCATGACCGTGATGGTCAATGACTGTTATGAAAAAGAAGACCAGGAGATTTTTCATAAAGGCATGAAGCAATTAAAAGATATCTCCAAAGAAAAAATGGGGGATACCTTTATCAAATTACCTGCTGAGAAAAAACAGGAGTTGTTGATACAATTGGATAAGGAACAGAAGGCGTTTCAGGAAAAGAAAAAAGATAATGAACGTTCGCACTACTTCAGGATGATGAAAGAACTGACACTGCTTGGTTTCTTCACTTCAGAACCCGGTGCCACAAAGGCACTCAGGTATATAGAACGGCCGGGAAGGTACGATGGGTGCGTTCCATACAAAAAAGGTGATAAAGCGTGGGCATAAAAAACAATCTAACGATGACATATACACGAAGAAAATTTTTAAAACAGGCTTCCGCCGCCGCCATCATTGCGAGCCTGCCGCAATCATTGATGGCATGTACAGAAAATAATACAAGGATCAGGAAATTCGGGCTGCAACTTTACACCTTAAGGGATGTAATCGAGAAAGACCCGGCAGGCGTGCTGAAGCAGGTGGCTGCAATGGGATATAAGCAGATCGAAAGTTATGAAGGCAAAGAAGGTATATTCTGGGGCATGACGAATCTTGAATTCAAGAAACTGATGGATGACCTGGGCATGACGATTGTGTCGAGTCATACTGATATTCGTAAAGACTTTGAACGCAAAGCCGGCGAGGCAGCAGCCATTGGTATGAAGTATCTTATTGACCCATGGGAAGGTCCGCAAAAAACGATTGATGATTTTAAGAGGATAGCTGATACATTCAATGAGTGTGGAAAAATATGTAAGAAGAACGGGATCAGGTTTGCCTATCACAACCATGATTATTCATTTGTGCCTGTGGATGGACAATTGCCACAGGATGTGATGATGGCGAATACCGATCCTGAACTCGTGGATTTTGAAATGGATATTTATTGGGTGGTAACGGGCAAGCAGGACCCGTTGGCATGGTTTAAGAAATATCCCGGCCGGTTCAAACTGGGTCATGTCAAAGACAGAAAAAAGAATGCTTCGCCTTCAGATGAGTCGGCTACCTGTGTACTGGGACAAGGCGAAATAGATTATAAGACAATTCTGAAAGCTGCTCAAAAGGAAGGAATGAAGTATTTTATCGTAGAGCAGGAACAGTACGATAATATGTCGAGTACTGAAGCAGCCAGGCTTGATGCGGAGTATATGAAGAAGTTGAGGATTTGAGTGTTTTAGTATTTTGGTTTGCTACAATTGAAGGAATTTTAAAACCGGTATGATGAATTTGGAGATGTCAATAACTGGCTTTCCTTCGTGCCTCCGCCCCGGCGGACAGGTTCGTGTCTTTGTGGCAAGAAAAACCCATCATCCAGAATACATAAGCCTTTCAAGATATTCTCTATTACCGGGAAAATATTTATTGTTTCGGATCAGTGCACCTCGGGAAATCATACTATCTTTAAGAAGATAAATTTTTCCAGTAGGCCATGCCAGATGTCATTTCAGAAAAAAAAGTTTTTACGCTTTCAGAAGTACTGCGCAGTGTCCAAAAAACATTGGCAGCACGCTACACCACAGCCTTTTGGGTGAAAGCTGAAATGAACAAACTGAACTTCTACAAACATTCAGGACATTGCTATCCCGAACTTGTGGAAAAATCTGATGGTAAAATAATGGCAGAGATCAGAGCACTGCTGTGGAACTCTGATTATGTAAGGATCAACCAGAAATTTCAGCGGCTCCTCAAAGAACCATTAAGGGATGGCATCAAGATTTTGTTCAGCGCTAGGTTGCAATTCGATCCCAAATATGGGCTGAGTCTTCACATTCTCGATATAGATCCGTCATTTACATTGGGCGACCTGGAAAGAGAAAAACAGGAAACGATTGAAAGACTTAAAGCAGAGAATCTTTATTTCAAAAACAAAGAAACTTTACTTCCGCTCCTGCCTCACCGTATTGCAGTGATTTCAGTAGAGACCAGCAAAGGCTATGCAGACTTCTTGAGTGTGTTGAATGGAAATAAAAAAGGATACCGGTTTTTTCACATGCTGTTCCCCTCTTTATTGCAGGGAGATCGTGCAGCTATTTCTATCATGAACCAACTGAAAAGAATTCGGAAAGCACTTTCATATTTCGATGTGGTAACCATTATTCGTGGTGGTGGTGGCGAGGTGGGACTCACCTGTTATAATGATTATGATCTGGCAAAGATGATCTGCGACTTTCCGATACCAGTGATTACCGGTATTGGTCATGCTACTAACGAAACGGTTGCTGAGATGGTGGCTTATGCCAATGCGATCACTCCGACAAAACTCGCGGAAATGCTCTTGCAAAAGGTCGATGATTTTGCCAGGCCTGTGGCCGATGCTGAGATAAGGCTTGCAGGGTGTGCTCAAAGTATTTTGAACGAAAACAAAGCTTCCTTTCATGCAACAGTAAGGCTTTTCAAATCAGTACAGGACAAGGCGATATCGGCTCATAAAAATGAACTGCATCAAGCATCGAGGTCGATTGCCCAAAACGCCTCCTATCTTTTTGCCAGGTCGAAAGAGCAATTAAAGATGATCCATCGTGATATCACAATTCATTCGGGGTATCTTTTCAAAAATGCAAAATCTCAATTAAACAACCTTGACAAAAACGTCAGCTTATTGCACCCTGATAATATTCTGAAGAGAGGTTTCAGCATCACGCGCTTCAACGGCAGGTCTGTTACAGATACTAAGCTGCTGAAAAAAGGTGATCAGGTAGAAACTGTATTGGCAAATGGAACCCTTGTCAGTACTATCAATTCAATTCAAATCAAAAATGAAAATCATGAGTGAACCCAATTACCAGGAAGCATTTGAAGAATTGCAGCAGATTGTAACGGAGATGGAAGATGGACAAATATCAGTTGATGAATTAACCGGGAAAGTATCGCGAGCTGCAGGCCTGATAAAAATCTGCAAAGAGAAATTGAGTTTAGCGGAGCAAGACGTGAAAGAGATTTTGTCGTCTATTGAGAGCCAGGAAATAATGGATGAAAGTACATCATCAAAAGATGAATCGGAAGCAGATGGTAACGATACAGAAGTAAATGATGACGGTGAGGATAACGAAGATGAAGATGAGAAGGAAGAATGAATTTAATAAATAATGAAACCTGCCAGTTGAAGTTCGATAGTCGTCTGACTGTAATGGGTATTCGAAATTTTTGTAATTATAAACCTGTCAGGTTTAGGATTTAAGCTAACTAAATCTTTTTATCCTAACCTGACAGGTTGAAGTTCGACAGTCGTCTGACTGCAATGATTATCCGGAATTTTTGTAATTATAAACCTGTCAGGTTGAGGATTTAAGCTAACTAAATCCTTTTACCCTAACCTGACAGGTTGAAACCGTCATAAACCTGTCAGGTTTAGGATTTAAGCTAACTAAATCTTTTTATTCAAACCTGACAGGTTGAACCACGTAACTATTGAATCACACCGCAACCGATCCTGTTTCCTGCATTACCTGTTGGTTGGGAAACGAAGTCATCAAATCCACCATGTACGATCACGGCTCTGCCTAATATATTTTTAGTGCTATCACTACCACCAATTTGCCAGAGGTCAGTAGTCATTTCGAGCGTGCCGTTTCCATCAGCATCCAGCTTTACATTTCCGATATCGCCTCTGTGAAAATGTGCACTTCCCCATTTGCCGTGAGTGTCATTGGTCGGATTCCAGTGGCCGTGCGCATTTTTGCCCATATCACCGCAGTCGCCATGCTCGTGGAGATGCACGGCTACCTCTTTGTTTGCCTTTGCAGGGATGTGCAGGGTCAGTGATAATTTTACTTTGCCGTCAGTTTCGGTGGTGAAGGTAGCTTTACCTTCTACGGCAGTATCAGTATAGCTTGGGGAGATATTTGCCACCGCAGATGATTGTACTTCCTGCGAACCTGAATGAGTCATGCTGTCCGTCATAGGTGCTTCTGTTGAGTTTGAATTGCTTCCTGAATTGCAGGAACTCACAAGTGCACCAAAGAGGAATAGGCCGGCGCATGCTGAAAATAATTTTGAATAATGATTCATCACTTATGAAATTTTAATGGTTAAAAAATTATTGATTGCCGAATGGAGGTTACCTCTATAACAAAAATGAGCCCAAAATTAAGGATGTAATTGTAAAGATTGGATCCTGTGATTGTGACAAGTAATTTCTGACGCAATCGGCCTGCTTTAAAATATTGGGGTATGTATTTCAAGAAATAATTCTATTTAACCTGTATCATTTTTACCTTTAAAAAAAACTGCATTATGAAAAAACTCACATTGCCTGTCTATATGGTACTCACCTTTTTTTCCTGCACACAAAAGACGACAACTTCCAATGACGACACGTCCGGCGATTCTGTACGAGTGGCTACAGTGAATGCCATGTTGGATTCCTTAAACAGGGCAGCAGCCAATGCAGATTTTAATACTTATTTTAATTTTTACGATGATAGCTCCATCTTTACCGGAACGGATGCCACGGAGCGATGGGATAAGAAATCATTTATGGTGTATGCAAAGCCCTATTTCGACAAAGGGAAAGCATGGAATTTTACAGCCCTCAAACGGTATGTTTATTTCGATTCTACCGGAGACTATGCATGGTTTGATGAATTGCTTAATACACAAATGAAAATCTGCAGAGGATCCGGTGTGTTGGTGAAGCGGAACAATGGCTGGAAGGTAAAGCAGTACATTCTTTCTGCCACGATTCCAAATCCTATTATGGATTCTGTTACAAAACTGAAAACTCCCGCAGAAGATGAATTGATAAAAAAGTTAGGGGGCGTTGAATAAATATTAATATTGATAATACTTCTCATGGCGCATTGAAGGATTGGCTTATTTTTTTACATTCCTCACACAATCCGGTGGCTTACCTTTACCGAAATTATTTCTCATGCCAACATTCAATCACGTACTGCCGGTGGCCATTGGTGCAGACCATGCAGGCTTCGAGTACAAGGAAGCCATCATTTCTTATCTTGATGGAAAAAACCTGAAGTATCATGATTTCGGAACCTATTCTGCAGATTCGGTGGACTATCCTGATTTTGCTCACCCGGTAGCCTCTGCAGTAGAAAACGGGGAAGCTTCTTTCGGCGTCTTAATTTGCGGTAGTGCTAACGGAGTGGCCATCACAGCCAATAAGCACCAGGGAATAAGGGCTGCCGTTTGTTGGGGAGAAGAACTGGCAGAACTGGCGCGAAAACACAATAATGCCAATATCATTTGTCTGCCTGCCCGGTTTGTCAGAGAAGGGGATGTCGAAAAAATGCTTGATATATTCATGAATACTGAATTTGAAGGCGGGCGGCATTCCAATCGCGTGAACAAAATACCCTGTTAGAAAAATTGTATAAATGGTTTTTTGTGCCGGTCGATTCTCTTTACTTTTATCCCTTAACAAAAATCAATATTGGATGAGACGATTATTTTTACTCCCGGTACTATTTATTTTTGCCGGTTACACATCCTTTGCCCAGCAGGATGAAGCATGGAAATATGCCAGTACGATCACCGAAGAAAAATTGAAAGATGTACTGAGCATTGTAGCATCTGCCCAGATGGAAGGCAGGGAAACCGGCACGGAAGGCCAGCGTCGTGCGGCGATCTATATCCAGGATCAATTTAAGAAGATAGGATTGAAAGCGCCTGGCTCACTGGATGGATATCAGCAAAAGTATTTGCTGTACCGTGATTCTACAACCAGCACCAATGTCAGTGTAAGCGGAAAGCCTTTGGTTTCGGGAACGGATTTTATCCTGATCACGGGTAACTCGCTATCCGACATGGTGAAATCAAACCAGGTAGTATTTGCAGGTTATGGTATTGATGACGAGAAATATTCTGACTACAAGGGCCGTAATGTGAAAGGTAAAGTTGTGGTAATACTAAACGGCGAGCCTCAAAAGGACGGAAAGTCTCTGCTGAGTGGCACGGATAAGCCCAGCAGATGGGCGTTTGGCTTCAATCGTAAAGCAGATGCTGCCATGAAGCATGGAGCACTTGCCGTAATCATCACTGACCCGAAAATGGAAAAATTACCGGCCTTCTTTTCAAGAATGAATTCGGGTAGTAATTTTTATTTTCCCGGCGGAAGCTCCGAAGACCGCCTTTCTGTAGTGTATGCAATGCCGTCAGTATTGAACCTCCTGTTTTCTGAAAAAGAAATTGCCGGGATCAATGCAGCTAATGAGAAGAAAGAAGAACTTGGAAATATCAAAGCATCTACAAGAAAGGAAGTGGAGATCAGCTATGCCAAGAAGCGTTTTTCTGTGTATGCATCAAATATTATCGGATACGTAGAAGGCTCTGACCTGAAAGATGAGTATGTATTCCTCACAGCCCACTATGATCATTTGGGTACCCATAACGGACAGATTTATTATGGTGCTGACGATGACGGAAGCGGCACCACATCTGTTATTGAAATGGCTGCAGCCATGCAAAAGGCTAAGAATGAAGGGCATGGACCGCGGCGTACTGTGGTGTTCATGACGGTGAGTGGCGAAGAAAAAGGACTTTGGGGAAGTGAATATTATTCTGAACATCCAGTGTTCCCATTAGACAAAACAACGGTTGACCTCAATACCGATATGATCGGACGGATAGATCCGAACAGGAATTATGGAGATAGTATGAATTACGTATATGTGATCGGTAATGACAAATTGAGTAGCGACCTGGATCCTATCAGTAAACAAGTGAACGAAAAATATACGCATCTCGAACTGGATTATAAATTCAATGACCCGAAAGATCCGGAGCGTATCTATTACCGGAGCGATCATTACAACTTTGCAAAGAAAGGCGTACCCATCATTTTTTATTTTGATGGAATACATAAGGATTATCATAAACCATCAGACACTGTTGATAAGATCAACTTTGATTTGATGTTGAAAAGAGTGCGCTATATCTTCCTGACAGCCTGGGATATGGCCAATCGCAATGATATGCTGAAACGCGACATTCCACTGCCTGAAATGGCACGATAATTTTGAATGGGAAGTCTATGAAAAAAATATTATTTCTTGTATTGTGTCTCATTGCTTCCTATTCTTATGCGCAGAATATGACAGGCGCATGGAAGGGGGACATTCAAATACAGGGGAACAGGCTTCCCATTGTTTTTCATCTACAGCAGAATGGAGACTCATTAAGTGGTACATGGGATAGCCCGGCACAGAAGGCCTTTAAACTTTCATTCTCTACCTTAAGAATAAAAGGAGATAGTCTTATTGCCACTATTCAGAATTTACAAGCTGAGTATTCAGGAAAATTTGTTGCAGTCGATTCTCTTTCCGGCACGTGGAAGCAGGGGGCAGTTAGTTTCCCTCTTTCAATGAAAAGGCATGATGAAGAAGATGCTCCTGAAAAACTGAAAGATGAGAAGGAAATTATTATTCCTGTCGCTAAGAACATCAGTATCAGCGGAACATTGATATCGCGAAGCACAACAGAACCCCTGGTTATCATCATAGCAGGGTCCGGTCCCACAGACAGGGATGGTAACAATCCACTCGGTGTTTCATCTGATTCGTACCGGTTGCTGGCTCAGGAATTATACGATAATCATATCAGTACTTATCGTTATGACAAGCGGGGCATAGCAAAAAGCAGTGCGGGTAATATGACGGAGGCAGCAATGCGCTTCACAGATTTTTCGAACGATGCTGATTCTATCGTTGCCTATTTCAGAACTCAAGGTTATCAGAAAATATTTATTGCGGGCCACAGTGAAGGATCGCTGCTGGGGATGTTGGTTGCTGAGCAAATGAACCTCACCGGTTATATCTCAATTTCAGGGGCAGGGATTCCTGCAGACCAGATTTTGGAACAACAAATGACCGGAAAAGTACCAGGAGTAAGTGATTCAACAATCAGGCGGGTTTTGAGTGAGATCAAAGATGGAAAAGCTGTCAATGATATTCCTGAAGTATTGAAACCTATTTTCAGGCCCTCTGTTCAACCTTATCTAACGAGTTGGTTGAAATATGACCCACGAATGGAGATTCAAAGAATCAGTTGCCCAATCCTTATCATCCAGGGCACATGCGATGTGCAGGTAGGAGTGCAGAATGCTACAGACTTATTCAATGCAGCAAAGCATGCGACAATTAAGATCATTCCCGGAATGTCGCACACACTGAAAGATGCCGGTAAAGATTGTGTGAATCAACAGCAGACCTATACGGATCCTTCGCTTCCCGTGAGCAAAGAGTTAGTAAGCGACATAGTTACTTTTGTTAAGCAATCTGCGGAGAGAAACAATTGATACAAATTATTTCTCTATATTTTTCTGATTTCATTTCTCAGAAACTATTCTTCCACATCATACTCTCAACAGGCCGGTCAGGTTGATGGCTGTATTTTGCATTGGCTTTTTTATCATAAGCAATCGATACATCTCCTTCTAATGGGAAATAGATCAATTGACCTATGGGCATTCCGGCATACACACGAACCGGTATTTTGCAACTGATCTCGAGTGTCCAGTGGCCGCAGAATCCGATATCACCTTTTCCGGCAGTAGCGTGAATGTCAATCCCCAGGCGGCCTGTAGAAGACTTGCCTTCGAGGAAAGGAACATGAGCGTGTGTCTCAGTATATTCATAAGTAACGCCAAGGTAAAGTTGGTCAGGTTGTAGCACATAGCCTTCTTCCGGAATTTCAAAATGGGCTATTTCATTATGCTTCTTGGCATCGAGAACTACGTCTTTATAAATAGCAAGCGATTTGCCTAAGTGTACATCATAACTATTACTTCCGAGTTTGGAACGGTCCCAGGGGGAAATGATAATACTTCCTTTTTCTACCTCTTCCAAAATGCGCGTATCCGATAATATCATTTATTTGCAGGAATTAATTGCTGCAAACATAGATAAGAATGCCTTTGTTTTATGCACATAATATTAACGAAGGGTGCACCCTGGCCGTGTGGCACATCACTGAGGAGGAGTCCTTCTTCCGAAGCCTTGTAACGCCACAACGCGAAGTAACCCATCCACACAAAAGGCTTCAGCACCTGGCAGGTAGATTTTTACTTAAAGTGTTGGATCCTTCATTTCCGGTAGATCAGATTCTGCTGGATGGAAGGCGTCCTTACTTGCAAGACAATACCTTTCATTTTTCCATTTCGCATTGCGGTGATTTTGCGGCAGCTATTGTGAGCAGGGATATTCGTGTAGGCATTGATGTGGAGATGGTGGCAGAAAAAGTAGGCCGGCTTGAACAAAAATTTCTCACAGAGCATGAACAGTTAATCATCCGTTCTGCAGGATTTGGTTCTGCTTTGGAAGGCCTCACTGCTGCATGGAGCGGCAAGGAATCCATGTTCAAATGGTATGCCCTCGGTAATGTTGATTTCAGGAAAGATATGGAGATCACCGATGCGGTTGTAGATAATGATGGCATTCGGTTGAACGGTATTTTTCACAAAGGCCTGGATCAGGGATTGTTGATTCATTCAAGGTATTTTGGCAACCTGTGCCTGACCTGGGTAGCAAAATGAAGTCGCGAAAAATTTTCGTATTACCTTTACCATCATTCAAAAATCAATTTGTCATGCCTTCATTCGATCTTGTGAGCAAAGTAGATATCCAGACTTTAGACAATGCTGTGAATACTGCTTCCAAAGAAATCATCAACCGCTTCGACTTTAAAGGGAATCATGTGGTCTTCGACCTGGATAAGAAGAATTTTGTGTTGAAACTGGAGGCGGATAGTGATATGAAATTGCAACAAATCGTCGATGTACTGATCAGCAAAAGTATGAAGCAGGGATTAGCGGCTGAGATTTATGACCTGAGCAAAGAACCACTGCCGAGTGGCAAAATAGTGAAGAAAGAAATCCCGGTGAGAAATGGCATCAAACAGGAAGATGCCAAGAAGATAGTGAAGCTGATCAAAGAAGGAAATTTCAAAGTACAGGCATCCATTATGGATGATATGATTCGTGTGACATCAAAGAAAATCGATGAACTACAGGAAGTGATCCATGCTTCTAAAGGATGGGGGCTTGGTCTCGCTTTTCAATATGTGAATATGAAAAGTTGAATGACCTCCGGATCTGAAATTATCCCGAAGAAAATAAAAGAGGCTGCCGTAAAAACTTCGGCAGCCTCTTTTCTATTTTGCAGGAATATTATTTGAAATCTTCGGCAGTTACATCCTGGTTGATAGTAACCTTCTCTAATTTCACAACCATGTCCTGCGAACCGGCAGGTGTAGCTGTTGATAAGCTTATTGTGAAAGGCAGGTAAATGTTATCCACCTTCTTATAATCACTCAATTCAGAAGTCTGCGAAATAGATTGGCCATTGACTTCAGTAGTATTTGTTGACTTCACAAGGAGTCCATTATCTGCATCGTACCATTCAGTAGATTTCTTTCCTGATGGAGAAGTAGCCTCAATTTTGTAGGCTTTTTTTCCGTTAACCATATATGTACCGGTTACGTCTAATTTGAAACCGGATGATTTGTAAAACATTTGATTGAACAAGCCTTTAGTTTCTAATTTATCCTTCACCTGGTCAGCAGAGAATTCAGCCTTGTTCCCCATTTGTTCCATGTATCCGGCTTTGCCGTCAAAAACATTTTTTACCAACTGCTGTCCGTTCATTCCGAGTGTCATCAGGCTAAGGTTGGGAGCCATTTCCTTTTGATCAAAAGTCAGGTTCATTCCCTGTACGGCAACAGTTCCAATACTGTGTACAGATTTTACCTGTTGCAACGCATTCACACCACCAATGGCATTGAGGTATTTCGAAATGATTTCATCTGCTGATACGTTTACTTTTTCCTGCGGCTTTTCGGTTACAGGTGAAGCAAATTTGTCAAACTCTTTCACCGGGTAGCCTAACTTCTCCAATCCCGGTTTTACCACATCGGCCTTACCCACTACTACTATCCGGGTGTTGCTATAATTAAAGTATTTATCTGCTGCTCTCTGAACATCTTCCACAGTTACTTTATTGATCTTTTGCAAATAAGTGCGATAAAAATCTTTATTCAAACCATTGATGAGAATAGTGCTTGCAAATTGGGCTGTCGTTGCCGGCCTTTCAAGACTCAGTGCGAAATTTCCGTTGTATAGAGCTTTGGCGTCAGCCAATTCTTTGGCAGTAACCTTTTGTGTTCTGATGCGGTGTATTTCACTCAGAAATTCTCCGACAGCGCTGTCAGCTTTTTCATTTCTTACCGATGCAGCCGCTTTGAAGGTACTCTGGAATCGTCCGGAACCAATAGAAGAATAGGCACCGTAAGTGAATCCATGCTTTTCTCTGAGATTGGTAAATAATCGTCCATTAGAGCCACCGCCTAATATCTGGTTGGCCATGATGGCTGCAAAGTAATCAGGGCTTGACATCGGGATAGAAACGAGGTTGGTTACTGTTATTTCTGATTGTACTGCAGTTGGTACATCGATCAGGTCAATTTCTGTCGTTGCAGGGTTTTTTACAAGCGCCAGTTTTGGCAATTGGAGTTTAGTTCCTGTCCAGTTACCAAAGGCTTTTTGAGCTAATGCTTTTGCCTTTGCCGGAGTAATGTCGCCGATAAATGTGAGATAACTCCTGGATGGTGTGATGTACTCTTTGTAAGCATTCTTAACATCGTCAAGGGTGATGCCGGTTACTGATTCCGTTGTCTCAAATTCACCCATAGGGCTTTCTTTACCATAACTCAATGCATTGACCACCCTGGAAGAAATAGCTTTAGCGCTTTTGTCTATTGACTTCAACGCTGTAAGTGTCTGTGATTTCAATTTGTCAAATGAGGCCTCTTTCATTGCCGGATTTTTGATAGCATCGCTCATCAGCATAAAGGCCTTGTCAAAATACCTGGTAAGCGCAGACACGCCACCTCCGGAGGAACTTAAGTTAACTGATGCTCCCATCTGATCTACCTCTTTATCAAAAGTGTCTTTAGATTTTGAAATAGTACCCTCTGAAAGCATACCACCCAACAAACTGATTACACCGGCTTTGGCACCCTCGGAAACCGGGCCACGGTCAATGTATAAACTTGCTGAAACTTTGGGCAATTTATGGTCTTCCACTACCAGGATCGTCATGCCGTTGTTTAGGCTGAACTGTACCGGATCTTTAATAGAGATCACAGGAGCTGGCCCGGCTTTTGGAGGTTTACTCCTGTCTATTTTTTGTGCTTGCAATCCACTTATTAAAAACAACGTGGCGAATGCTATAATTAATTTTTTCATATTCATTTTTTCTCGTTATAATTTATTTTCCTTTCTTATCAGCAGGTAAGTAATAGATAATCACTCTTTGATTTGGAGAAAGATATTTCCTTGCTACTTCCCTGATTTGCTCACGGGTTATTTTTTTATAATCAGCCAATTCTTCATTGACAAAATTGGTGTTCTTGTCGAAGGTGTAAGCATCCGAAAGATTTTCTGCTACCCCGAGCATGGTGGTGTTGCTTGATACGCTCTGGTTCTCTACCTGGTTTCTCAGTTTTTCCAGATCTGATTCACTGATCAGATCTTTTTGTACTTTTTCAATTTCTTCATCAATATCTGCCAGCAGTGTGTCAAGCGGAGTTTGATTATTAGGGATAGCGAATGTGATGTACGCTCCATAATCTTCCAGGGCGTAATTGAAAGATCCAACTTGCAGTGCTTCTTTCTTATCATCTACCAGTTTTTTGTTCAACCGTGAACTCGCTCCTGTAGAGAGGTAAGTTGAAATTAATTGAAGTACTCTTGAATCCTCTGTACTCTTTCCGGGAGTACGATAGGCTGTTGCGATAGCCGGAATCTGAATGTTCTGATCATAAACTGTGTCGATGATCTGTGTCGTGATCGGTTGTTCTTTTTCATCAGGCTGCAATACTTTCGGCCCTTTCGTGATTGGGCCAAAATATGCTTCGATGAGTTTTTTTGTTTTGGGGATATTAATGTCGCCGGCGATGGTCAGGACAGCATTATTTGGCCCGTAATATTTCTTGAAAAATTCTTTGAACTCATCCAACTTCGCTGCATCCAGGTCTTCCATAGAACCGATGATTGGCCACTGATAAGGATGGTTCTTAAATAAATTTTTGAAAACAGCATCTACCAGGTGGCCATAAGGCTGGTTGTCTATCCGAAGCCTTTTTTCTTCTTTTACAACTTCATTTTGGGTTTGGACTCCTATTTCATTGATTACCGGATGCATCATCCTCTCGCTTTCGAGCCACATTCCCAATTCTAATTCGTTGGAAGGAAATACTTCGTAGTAAAATGTTCTGTCCTGAGTGGTGTTGGCATTCATCTGGCCACCACGGCTGGCTACAATCTTATCAAATTGGCCTCTCTTGATATTTTCAGTTCCTTCGAACAGCAGGTGTTCAAAGAAATGTGCGAAGCCTGTCCGGCCTTTTACTTCATTCTTAGAGCCGACATGGTACATCACCGTTATAGCGACTACCGGTTTAGATGTATCCTGGTGCAGGATTACATGCAGTCCATTGTCCAGGTTGTATTCCGTAAACTTTACCTTTTGTGCATTCGCTGTCCCGGCAATAAGAAAAACTGCCGCCGCGAGCACTTCGGTTTTGATCTTCATCTTCATAAAATTTATTTAGAGTTTTTGCAAAATTAGCCGTTAACCGGTGATTAAAAGGATGAGACTTGTATGATCGGCAAGCCTCATAAGGATTGAAAAAGGCTCAAGGTAAAAATTTCAAAGTGAAAGACAACTTAAAATAGAAAATCAAGTGAGGTGATATCGGACAGAGGTGATGGTACTAATGTAGAATTTCCTTTTAAGAGAAGGGAGCATTCAGGTTCAAAACAGGTAAAATCAAAATGAGGAATATCAGGCCGGCTGAATTAAAATCATACCATGGGACACGGCCATTTTGCTACCGTTTATCACAATAATGATATGAAATACATAATGAAAATCCTAAATTCGAAAAATTTGTATGCAGCACTTTGGCAATCAAAATGGTCAATTAGCCGGAATCATTGCCAAAGTTTAATAAATCATCTTACCGTTTGCAGAAAGATAAGTCAAACATATTACTGCTAATAGAAAAAATAAGGCAACTGGATGACCAAAAAGCTTTTGAGGAAGTCTTCAGGTTATTTTATGAGCGGCTATTGAAATTCTGTGTGGCTTATATACATGATAAGGAACATGCTGAAGAAATTGTATCAGGAGTCTTTTTGAAGTTGTGGATGAAAAGAAAAGAACTGCCGGAGATTTTGAATCCTGAAACATATCTGTTCATTGCAGTAAAAAATCAATCGCTCAATTACCTGAAGCAATTTTCCAATTACAAAATTGTTTATCTCGAAGAAGAGGGGGTACATGAACTGATTAATACCCATGATGCCGGAAGGGAGATGGAACGCAGGGAACTGATCTTCAAAATGAACCAGGCCATCGAGTCACTGCCCGATCAGTGTAAAATCATCTTTATGCTGGTAAAGGAAGAAGGATTAAAGTATAAAGAAGTAGCACAGATACTGGATATATCTCCCCGCACGGTAGAAACACAACTGGTGAGAGCCGTGAAAAAACTTTCCGTGGTGCTTTCTCCATACATGGCTTCCAAAAACAAACCAAATCACAAAGGCCGAAATCCAATAAGATTCTTATTCAGTTCACTACTATTTTAGGCTTGAAGGATTTTTTTTTGAAAAAAAACCTTTGTGCTTGTAAGTAATTTCTCTAAAAACATTGTCCTTCTTAATGGAGTTGGGTTCAATTTGTTTATCTCAACTGTATAACAAAATTATTTACTGCGGTACAGAAGCAATTGTTTGCGCACAAAACTAATTATGGAGGATCAATATTTTTTAACCCTGGCAGCAAGGAAATTAAGCGGCGAAGCGCATGAGGAAGATTTGAGTAAACTTGAACAGTACTTCAATTCCGATGAACTGTACAAAAAGAAATTTGACCTTTTGAAAGCTTTTTGGGAACACAAAAGCAACTTTCAGTCAAACACGGAAGATGCCCTGAAGAGAGTATTACAACAGATAGAGGATGGAAGCAATAGCACCCTGGCTGAGCAAGAGGTGATTGTTTCTGTAGAAAAGAAAAGTTTCATACGGGCCATCTTTAAATATTCAGCAGCAGCAGTATTTATCCTTGCAGTTTCAGTTGCCGCATATTTCCTGGTTAAGAAAAATGATCCTGCCCAGGTAGCAGGGAAAGCAACTAACGAAATAAAATGGCAATCGAAGGAAACACCCAGGGGCACTAAAACCGCCATTACCCTTGAAGACGGTACTGTGGTAACCATGAACTCAGAGAGCAATCTCAGGTTCCCTGAATCATTTTCAGGAACAACTCGTGAAGTATTCCTTACAGGCGAAGCATACTTTAAAGTAACACACAATGAAAAACTCCCTTTTATTATTCATACCAGCAAAATGAATATAAAAGTACTGGGGACTGAATTTAATGTAAAGTCTTACCCAGAAGATTCCACATCTGAGACTACTTTGATTCGCGGGCTGATTGAAGTTACTTTAAAAGACAGGCCATCTGATAAAATCATTCTCCGCCCAAAGGAAAAACTGATCATCTCTAACGAGACTTCAGAAAATGACGTTTCAAAGATTACCACCGTTTCGCCATCCAGGGAAGCACAATTGGTGGTAAGTAATCTTCATTACATATCGCCAACTGATAGTGCGGTAGTAGAAACTTCCTGGATGGATAATAAGTTGGTCTTCCGGGATGTGAGTTTCCTGAAGCTTGCGACAGATATGGAACGCTGGTATGGCTTTCAGATCGAATTTACCAGCGACCAGGTAAAGGATTACCACTTTACAGGAATTTTTGAGAAAGAAACGATAGACCAGGCTTTGAAAGCACTCAGGTTGACGGAAAAATTTAATTATAAGATCGAAGGAAATCATATCACCATCTATTAACATCACAAAAATTGTCAGGACATGCCAATAAATGATTCATAAAAAAAGGGAAATGCTGATGGCATTCCCCGATAAAAGTCAAACCTCAAAATGTAGTCAAGTGATCTCTTTGCAGAGAGTATCACCATTATTTAACTTTCAAATTAAAGTTATGAAACTTTTTAAACACCCGACGGGTGTATTGATAAAACCCTGGCT
>JBDHYH010000083.1:0-18146 GCA_039811325.1 Chitinophagaceae bacterium
CGGAGAAGCAAACTCGAAGTGGAATGTGAGCTTCTATTGAACAGGTTGCCTGTCTGTCGACGAGACAGGCTTCGTCGCTTCACTCCTCGCAATGACCAGGGGCTTGAGCTCTTGCAGGATGCTGGTCATTGCGATCCGCCATGTCGGAAAAGTTTGTTCTTTGCAGGTTTATCTTGGCGGAGAAGCAAACTCGAAGTGGAATGTGAGCTTCTATTGAACAGGTTGCCTGTCTGTCGACGAGACAGGCTTCGTCGTTTCACTCCTCGCAATGACCAGTGGTTTGAGTCATTACAATGACAATAGCGCTTTTTCCTGACAAGTCCACTATACTCCTTGCTACGATCCGGACTTTATTTGTGCAAAAGCAGCGAATAGTCATTCTTAATGCTCTTATATAATGTAGCCATTTCATAGTTTTCACTTGCAGCAATAAAATTTTTTTTCATTAATAAAAACCTTTATTAAAAAATTATCCTAAATTGTGTAATAATTACACATTATAATTTTAGAAACAAATCTTAATTCAACAAATAAACAATTGGTTTTATGCGAAAAGGAAGTATGTACAAAAAAGGCAGATGGATGTTGCTCGTTTGTGCTTTGTTGTTAGGCTCATGGAGCGCCATGGCACAAAACAAAGTAACAGGCCGGGTAACAGATGCCCAGTCAGGAACTCCTATACCTGGAGTAACTGTAAGTATTTCGGGCACCACGATTGCCACACAGACGGACAATAACGGAAACTTCACAATTAATGCGGCTCCTAATGCAGTATTGATCTTTACTGCTGTAAGCCACACGACGAAAGAAGTAGCAGTAGATGGCCAGTCAAACATAACAGTTCAGTTGGAAGCATCGATTGAAACATTACAGGATGTAGTGGTAAGTGTCGGTTATGGTACCACTCGCAAGAAGGACCTTACCGGCTCCATCACACAAATTTCTTCAGATGATTTTCAATCCGGACAGATTACCACACCCGAACAACTCATTTCAGGAAAAGTAGCCGGCGTACAGATTGTAAGTAATGGAGGTGCTCCCGGCGCAGGAAGTACCATTCGAATCAGGGGTGGCGCCTCTTTGAATGCATCCAATGACCCGCTGATTGTTATTGATGGGGTACCTGTTAGTAATGACGGTATTTCCGGCTCACCTAATGCATTGAGCCTGATCAATCCGGATGACATTGCAAGTTTCACCGTACTGAAAGATGCATCAGCTACTGCCATCTATGGTAGCCGTGCATCCAATGGTGTTATCATTATTACAACCAAGAGCGGAAGGTCAGGAGCGAAACCTAAGTTTAATTTTAATTCCACATTTTCTGTCTCAAATGTAGCGCACACGCCTGCAGTTTTATCTGCCCAAACCTTCAGAAGAATCGTAAATCAATATGGAAGTGCAGAAGATATTTCAAGATTAGGAACTGCAAATACGGATTGGCAAAGTGTGATTTACCAGACAGCGTTGACAACAGACAACAACCTGAGTGTAAGCGGCGGCCTAAAGAACCTGCCTTACCGCGTTTCGGTTGGCTATCTTAACCAGGAAGGTATTTTAAAAACAGGTAAACTGGATCGTTACAGTGGTGCTATCAACCTGGTGCCAAACCTTCTCGATGATCATTTAAAAATAAATATCAACGTAAAAGGTAGTATTTCAAAGTCAAGGTTTGCCAATGAAGGCGCCATCAGTGCCGCAGTTTATTTTGATCCTACTAAACCTATTTACTCTGATAATAATAATTATAATGGTTACTGGGAATGGCTGGATCCAAATGCAACTACAGGCCTTCGTTCATTAGCTCCTTTAAACCCGCTTGGCCTGCTCATGGATAACCACAACAACAGTGAAGTGAAGCGCAGTATTGGAAATGCGTTGATTGATTACAAACTGCATTTTCTTCCTGATCTGCATGCATTCCTGAATGTTGGTTATGACTATGCAGAAGGTAACGGTACTGTCAAGGTAGATCCAAATGCAGCACAGGCATATCTCAGATCTCCTGATCAAAAACATGGCGGTGTTGACAATAAGTACAGGCAGAAAAGACAAGACCGTTTGTTGGAAGCTTATCTCAATTACACCAAGGACATTAGTTCTATTGATACAAAACTCGATCTGGTAGGTGGTTATGCTTACCAGGATTTCCTGACTATCAATTATAGTTATCCTGATAAGACTTCAGATGGATTTGTGATTTCTACTCCAACCTTTGCTGTGGATTCACCAAGATATACCTTGATCTCTTATTATGGCCGTGCCAATATCAATATCAAAGACAGGTATTTGCTGACAGGAACGATCAGGACTGATGGGTCATCAAGGTTTGCGGAAGATCAGCGTTGGGGTGTATTTCCTTCAGGTGCATTCGCGTGGAATATGAAGAACGAAGGTTTTCTTACCAACTCAAAAACTTTTTCACAATTGAAACTGAGAGTTGGCTATGGCCTCACAGGCCAACAGAGTGGCATCGGGTATTATGATTACAATTCATTTTATGGATACAGCAGTAATGAATCGCAGTATCAATTGGGTAACACTTTCTATCACATGTATGCGCCGGGAGGTTATTATCCTCAAAGAACCTGGGAGAAAACAGCAACCACAAACCTTGGTTTGGATTTTGGTTTCTTAGATAACAGGATCTCCGGTTCGATAGATGCTTATTATAAAGAAACAACTGATTTGCTCAACATGATAGCTCAGCCTGCAGGAAGTAATTTCTCCAATGAAATTATTGCCAATGTAGGATCAATGGAAAACAGAGGTATAGAACTTACCTTGAATTTACAACCAATAAAGAAAAGCAATCTCGTTTGGGATTTGTCTTTGAATGGAACGTACAATAAAAATGAGATCACCAAGCTGACCGCGGTGAAGGATCCTAACTACGCAGGAACACGCTTCCAGGGCATCTCCGGCGGTACAGGAAATACCATTCTCATCAACTCTGTTGATTATCCGCGCGGATCGTTTTATGTGTATAAGCAGGTATATGACCAGGCAGGAATGCCAATTGACGGACTCTTTGAAGACATCAACCGCGATGGCATCATCAATGAGAAAGACCTGTATCAGTTTCACAAAACAGATCCGGATTACTTCCTCGGCGCCAGTACCAATTTCAACATTCATAAAAACCTGAATGTCGGTTTTGTAATGCGCGCAAGCATTGGCAATTATGTATTCAACAATAATATTTCTGCTTCCAGCAATATCAGGAACATTTTGAATCCATTAAAATATCTGACCAATGCCATTGCGTCCAACCTGATGTCAGGCAAGGGAGATAAATATTTCATGTCGGATTATTATGTGCAGAATGGCTCATTTGTGAAGATGGATAATCTGTATATCAACTATACATTCAGGAAAATCTTCCAAAGCAGGAGCAACCTGACTGTAAATGCCAATCTTCAGAATGTATTTACCATAACAAATTATGAAGGCGTGGATCCTGAAGTACAGAGCGGTGTTGATAATAATTTGTATCCAAGGGCCAGAGTGATGAGCCTGGGGTTAAATCTTAATTTTTAAATATTTATAAAAAATCATTCGAATGAAAAATAAGATAGGATATTATTTAATGGCATTCCTGATGGCCCCGGTTCTATGGAGTTGTACAAAAGACCTGAACCGGCTGCCAACACATGGTGAATCTGCCGACCAGGTGTATAGCACTATGGATGGATACAACATGGCCTTTGCCAAAGTGTATGGTAGTTTTGCCATGACGGGCAACAGCGGCCCGGGCAGTGGCGACATCCAGGGAATAGATCCCGGTACATCAGATTTTTTCAGGCTGTACTGGAATGCACAGGAACTCAGTACTGACGAAGCTGTGGTAGCGTGGGGAGACGCGGGCATCCAGGATTTTCACAATATGAACTGGAGTTCCAGCAATCCGTTTTTGACAGGGCTTTATTATCGATCCATGTACCAGATCACACTTGCCAATGATTTCATAAGGCAATGTGCTCCGGACAAAGTAAGCGGAAGAGGTATTAAGGGTAATGATGCTGAAGCAATAAAACAATATCTCGCTGAAGCAAGATTCTTAAGAGCTTACCAGTATTGGGTGCTGATGGATTTGTATGGTAACCCGCCCTTCATTACAGACGCAGATCCTATCGGGTCAATACCTAAACAAATCTCCCGCTCCGATTTATTTTCTTATATCGAAAAAGAACTCAAGGAAATAGAGCCGGAGTTGGCAGCACCAAAATCTAATGCTTATGGACGTGCGGACCAGGCTGCTGATTGGGCGCTTCTTGCAAGGATGTATTTGAATGCCGGTGTATATACCGGTACCGATCATTATGCAGATGCAATGACTTATGCTCAAAAGGTGATAGATGCCGGTTTCAGCCTGATACCTGATTACAAATGGCTCATGCTTGCAGACAATAACAAGAACACATCTGAATTTATTTTTACCATAAATTATGATGGTTTAAAAACACAGGGATATGGCGGTACCACGTTCCTTACGCATGCAGCAGTCGGGGGCAGTATGACGGCATCTGACTTTGGAATAAAAGGTGGATGGGGTGGTATTCGTACTACTAAGAATCTTCCCAACTTGTTCCCTGATTATACAGGAGACCTGGATCACAGGGCTGAGTTCTATACGAATGGGCAGAACATCGATATCGATGCACAATCGCAATTCACAGACGGATATGCAATTACAAAGTACAGGAATGTAACAAGAGATGGTGGCAACGGCAGCAGTCTGGATTTCTCTGATGTGGATATGCCGGTATTCAGGCTGGCTGAGATGTATTTGATCTATGCAGAGTGTGTTTTGAGAACAAATGACAATGCACATGTGGCCACAGCCGTAGGCTATATCAATGATCTCAGAGAAAGGGCTTATGGCAATAGTTCCGGGGATATCAATTCAGGTGATTTGAACTTGCAATTTGTGCTGGATGAAAGAGCAAGAGAATTGTATTGGGAAGGATTCAGGAGGACAGACCTGATTCGTTACGGTATGTTTACAACTGGAACCTACTTGTGGCCATGGAAAGGCGGAGTGAAGAGTGGTTCCGGAGTGGAAGCGTTCAAAAATCTTTACCCGATTCCTTCAAAAGACATTTCAGCCAATCCTAATCTTAAACAAAACCCCGGTTATTAAAATTTTCAAAAATTAAGTGTATGAAATATTTAATTAAAAATTTTTCTTTCGTTCTTGCGGGTTTATTGTTATTGGCCTCTTGCAAGAAGGTAGAGAATAAAGTCGTATTTAAAGGAGGAACTGCACCTGTTTTGTCAGCCTCTATTAATAATGGAGGTGTGATTCCGCTTGCTACCGCTACAAAAAATAATACAGCAATTGTGTTTAGCTGGACGAATCCAGACTATATGTTTAATACCGGTGTTAGTTCACAAAATGTGAGCTATACCTTACAGGTGGACCTGCCGGGGGCAAGTTTTTCGAGTGGTAATACACAGGAGAAATCTTTTTCGGGAGATCTCAGTAGTGCGATCACTCAAGGCGATCTCAACAAGATGCTGATTGGTTTGGGATTACCATTTGACCAGGAATCAAATTTCGAAGTGAGGATAGTAAGTTCACTTGGTGATGGAAGTGTTCCACAATATTCAAATGTACTTACATTCAAGGCTGCCCCATTCCTCGATGTGCTTGTTCCGATTTTTGATCATTTGTATATTGTTGGCGGGGATGCCATGTTAGGCGGATGGGCTAACGGTGGAGCTTATGCGAAACAAAACCAGGAGTTCACAAGAGCAAGCCTGACTACTTATGAAATTACAGTACAACTTTCAGGTGGAGATAATACCAGTTCAGGAAACCAATTTCTTTTTGTCCCCAAATGGGGCGATTGGTCACACAAGTATGCCTGCAAAAAAACGGCAGAGCAGCCAACAACGGGTGGCACGTTTGGATACGACTGGAGTGATAACTTCCCGGGCCCAACTGCAGCAGGCAATTATAAAATAGTCGTGGACTTCCTGAAAGGCATATATACAGTTACCAAGCTTTAACGAATTAAATCAGCAATATGAAAAAAATATTAAACAGACTTTTATTTGCGGCCCCGGTTCTGTTGTTAGTGATAGCGGGATGCGAAAAGGCCAAAGACCTTCCCTATTACAAAAGCGGAAATGCAGTACAGCTTACTGCCTCTTCGAATGCAGTGGCACCACAGCCTGGAGACTCCAATAATGTGGCGATTACATTTACATGGACATCCCCGAATTATGCGGTCGACTCGTCCCTGCAAAAATTTATCGTACAAGTGGATGCTGCCGGAAATCAATTCAAAGATGCGATTGAGAAGACGGTAATCGCTAAAATGGATACAGGGGTTATTGCAAAAGAACTGAATGCATTTGCTGTAGCACGGCAATGGGAATTCGGGAAGCCTTACAAGATGGAAGCGCGTGTGATCTCATCTTATGAGAACAATAATGATCAAAAAATTTCTAACGTAGTTGCTTTTGATTACACACCATACAAGGTTCCACCAAAAGTTGCACTGCCGGCATCAGGTAAGTTGTTCCTTGTAGGTGATGCAACCCAGGGAGGATGGAGTAATCCTGTTCCGATACCTACTCAAGAGTTTACAAGATTGGACGAAACAACTTTTGCCGGTGTCTTCAACCTCAATGGTGGCAAGCAATACCTAGTATTACCTGAAAATGGAAACTGGGGAATGAAATACAGTATAGGAGATCAGGGTGTGCCAGGAGTAGCCACCGGAGGAGATTTTGGATTTGGATTACCCAGTAATTTCATCGGCCCGGATAATTCCGGATGGTACAAGATTACATTAGATTTCCAACATGGTAAGTACACTGTTGCACCCTGGAGCGGACATCTGCCAGACAATCTGTACATGGTAGGTGATGCTACGCCCGGTGGATGGAGTAATCCCGTTCCTGTACCTTCTCAACAATTTACCAGGTTGAACTCTTCAGAATTTGAATTGACTGTTTCTCTTAATGGTGGTAAGCAATATCTCTTCCTTCCTGTGAATGGTGACTGGAGTCATAAGTATGCAGTGCAGGATGCGTCTGTAGCAGGGCTTGCGTCCGGTGGTGCATTGGGATATGATTTCCCGCAAAACTTCCCCGGGCCTGCTGATGGAGGCACCTATAAGATCAATGTGAATTTTGCTAAGGGGGATCAGGGTATGTTCTCACTGACAAAGCAGTAATATTTTATTATTCAAAATATTTTGAAATCCCGGTTGCTGATGGTGACCGGGATTTTTTTGTTTCTGTGATTTGCGTAGAAGAATATTTGTACCTG
The DNA here is from genome assembly GCA_039811325.1 of Chitinophagaceae bacterium. Lineage (GTDB taxonomy): Bacteria > Bacteroidota > Bacteroidia > Chitinophagales > Chitinophagaceae > Ginsengibacter. The sequence continues at coordinate 7,286 of JBDHYH010000083.1, forward strand.
AATTTGGCAAAGTTCAGGATATAGAAAAATATCTGTAATCAACCGATGAACATCTCTCCTTACCGTCCTGCATGAAAGCCTCCTATCCTTGTTTGATGTAAATACTATTTTTATACTTTTCAAATATCTGCTATGAAGGTTCGGGGGAATATATTTACTGCTGTTGTGATAATGGGGTTGCTACTAACAGGATTCTCTGATTCTCTGAATGCACAAGTACAACAAGGCTCCAATTCATTTACCCCAACCCGCATAGAAAAAGACTTTGATATCTCCACGAAACTGGACAATCCTGCCTGGAAACTTGCAACACCTCTTTCTATACAATACCAGACACTCCCTGATCCTGAAGCAAAAGCTCCTGTATCGACAACAGTAAGAGTGCTTTACTCAACACATCATCTTTACGTTGCGTTCATAGCCGCAGATCCCAATCCAAAAAAAATCCGCGCCCAATTGGCCGAGCGGGATGAATTAAATGCAGATGACTATGTTGGGATATTATTAGATACTTATGGTGGCGATAAAGAGGCCTATGAACTTTTGGTAAATCCATTAGGTGTTCAGATGGATTTCTACAGATCTGGTGATGATGAAAACGCCAGTTTTGATGCGGTGTGGTTTTCTGATGGTGCCATTACAGACAGCGGTTATGTAGCAGTGATGAAGATTCCGTTCAAGAGCCTGAATTATACCAGGAGTGAGATACAGAACTGGCATGTACAATTTGTTCGCAACTATCCAAGAAATGCACGGTATCAATTGAGCTGGACCAAAGTAGCAGTAGGAAATGCCTGCCTGCTCTGCCAGAGCGGTGCGATGAATGGTATCAGCAACATCAAGGGTGGCGGTACTTTGGAAATGCTACCTTATGTTCTGGCGTCTCAAACCAGTACGATTAAAGATCCTGAAAACCTAAACTCTGGCCTGGAAGCTGATCCCATTCAATTGAGAGCAGGAGGAGGCATTTCCTACGACATCACCTCGAACACTTCCATCGATGTGGTGATTAATCCTGACTTCAGCCAGATAGAAACAGATGCAACAGAGATTTCTGTGAACCAGGCATTCGCCATTTTCTATCCGGAAAAGAGGCCTTTTTTTATTCGTGGTGCAGACTTGTTTGTAACCTCAGAAAATCTTTATTATTCACGCATGATCAACAATCCTCTTGCGGCGGCGAAGTTTACCCATCAAACAGAGAAGTTCAGTCTCGGATGGGTTACGGCTTACGACAAGAATACACCATTTGTGATTCCGGGCCAGTACGAAAGTGACCTGGTGAGTTCTACACTGAATTCTTATTCGAATGTCTTAAGAGGAAAATACAATTTTGGCCCTGAAACTTTTATTGGTGCACTCGTTACGACACGTAACTACAAGAATGGAGCGAATTATGTGGGTAGCCTGGATGGCCAGGTGAAGTTGTTAGATCATTATTACCTGAATGGTCAATTTTCATATTCAAACACTGATGAGATCAATGACACTGTTCTTTTTAATGATCACCGTAAGTTTGGAAAGGCTCAGTATGATGCAGCATTGAATGGAGAAAAATTTGATGGCACCATGATGTCGGTTGGATTTGAAAGGCAATCGAAGCATTACAGGGCTGAGATTGGGTATCAAACAAAATCACCAACTTTTCAATCACAAACGGGATTTATTAATAAGACAAACACCAAAGGAGTATCGTTAGAGCAGAGCTATTCTTATTATCCCGCAAAAAAGTGGTTGTCGCAGGGACGTTTGTATGCCTTCGGTAATTGGAATTATGATTTCTATGGCCTGCTGATGGAGCGGTTTCTGATGACTGGAGTAAGCAACCAGTTTGCCGGTCAAACAAGTGTAGAGATCAGTTATATGCTTGTGAATGATGAACGTTTTCGTGAGGTTTTCTTTAAAGGTATTCATCGTTGGATGATTGAGGTAGAATCAAAACCAATCGAAGCCCTCGATCTTGGTATGGACATTGATTTTGGTAAGTATATTTTTCGTACAAGTAATCCTGTTATGGGAAAGGGACACAATATTAAAGCGTTCGTGACTGTAAAGCCAACTACCCATTTGCAACTGGGCATTACCTATAATTATTCAACGCTTTCTTCTGTTGATGACAATCAGCGTTTTTTCAAGGGTAACATCATTCGGCTTACAGGCAACTATCATTTCTCCAGGAAGTTTTCTGTTCGCCTGATCTCTGAGTACAATTCATTTGATGACCAGTTGCAGGTGTATCCATTGCTGCACTACAAACTCAATCCGTTCACAAAATTTTATTTGGGAATGACTGATTATTTGGATCAACTGCCGAATAGCAGTGGATTCAAGGATTTCAGGGAAAGCAGCAGGCAATTTTTTCTGAAGGCTCAGTATTTAATTCAATGGTAGAGTTGATCCACCTTAAGGTACCACTCGTTGATATTTATTACATTTATAGACTATGAATTATAATATGAAATTAATTGCACTCCTTCCACTTTTCTTCTTGTTTCAAATTGGAAATGCTCAATCTTCTTCTGCTGAAAAGTTTCCTGTTATTTCGGGATATTACACTTCCTTCGATGGCACAAAAATTTATTATGAAGTACGTGGCAACGGTAAGCCCGTGTTGCTGGTGCATGGGTTTATTGTCAATATGAATTCGTGGAAGGGCGCAGCACTTTATCAGGATTTATTGAATGACGGATACCAGGTTATATTGTTGGACTTGCGGGGTAATGGCAAGTCAGACAAACCTCATACTGATATCGCTTACGCTAATGATGCTGAAGCAAAGGATATCGTAGGATTGATGAAACACCTCAAAATTAATAGATACAGGGTGGTTGGCTATTCACGCGGGTCTATCATTGTATCGAGATTGTTGCTCTTGGACAAAGGAATTGATGCTGCCGTATTGGGTGGAATAGATATGCAATTCACGGATCCTGATTGGCCGCGCCGCCTGATGTTTTATCATGCACTCAGAGGTGACTCTGTACCTGAACTAAAAGGCTTGATCAATTATATTCATCAACAGGGTTTTGACCAGGTAGCCTTGTCATTTATGCAAAAGGAACAGCCGTCTATTTCAATAACAGAATTGAAAAGCATCAAAATACCTGTGCTGGTAGTTCGCGGAGACAGCGACAATTATAACTTATCAGCGCCGGAACTTGCGAAGTTGTTACCAAAGGGAAGTTATGCAATTACGCCTGGCGATCATGATCATGCGGCATCTACAAAGGAGTTTTCGAAAGTGGTGAGAGCATTCCTGAAGAAGGATCAATAGATATCTGGATTTTATTTCCACGCTCTCTTCAGAAATCGGATCCAGTTTTTGTACATGATATTCTCAACATCTTCTTCTGAATATCCTCTCGATTTTAAAATATCCGGAATAGCCTGCAGATCAGCAATGCTTTTTAAATCTCCGGGGCATTGTTCTCTGCCAAAGCCTCCGTCAAGATCAGTACCTATCGCTGCATGTAGAGTATTGCCTGCCAACTGGCAAACATGATCAATGTGATCAACTACGTGATTCATGCTCACCCCTGTGGATTCAGGCGTACTCTTTTTTCTGACCCAGCCTGGTATCAGCATCCATGCATCAAATGCTGCACCGATCACAGCGTCTCTTTCTATCAGTACTTTTAATTGGTCGTCAGAAAATTGACGGTTATGTGGTACTAATGCGCGGCAATTGTTATGGCTTGCCCATACATGACCTTTGAAATGATCTATCGCTTCCCAAAAACTTTCATCACACAGGTGAGTAGCATCCAGAATGATATTCAGATGTCCCATTTCTTTAAGCAGCGCCCTTCCCTTTTGGCCAAGGCCACCGGAGGAGTCTGTACCGTAGGCATACACACCAGGCCCGTAATGCGCAGGGCCGAGTGCACGCAATCCATAGTCGTATGCCTTTTCGAGGTAGCTCAGGTTTACTATGGAGTCAGCACCTTCAAGGCTCAGGATATAACCAATCGGTAAATGAATCGTTTCTTTTTCGTGTAACCATAGATGTAAGTGCTTTTCGAGTGCTTCTAAATTCGTGATTTGCTTCATTTCTCCTCTGTCTTCCATTGCGCGGTACCATGCCAGTTGGCCTTGTGTTTGTGCCCATGCCTGTTCCTGAGAATGCCAGCCGGGGAGCGGGTTGTCCGGCGCCACATATCGTGCTATTTGCGTTGCCACACATATACCAACCTTGCCTTTTCTCATTTCCTCAAAGGAAATAGTTCCCCTTTCACGGTCAGGTTTATCAGTAAGTCCTTTTTCCCGGCTTCGAATATGATCTAATGACTGCGTGAGATCACGGTTCCATTCCAGGGCATTCATGCTCAGGTCGAGATGTGCATCAAAAATAAATTGGCTCATTCGCGATTCGCTTAAAATTGAGATAATGGAGTTTCAATATTTTGATTGTCCGATAGGTAAATGAATATTAAACTCTTTCCTGTATTTCTTTGATATATTCTTTTATACTAATTTTTTCAATATAGTTCTTAGCTAATTCGTCCGAACCAAATTGTGCAACCTTCTCTTCAAAGAGACTCGAATTAAAAGCGATGAAATCGTAATATATTTTAAGGGGTGGGTCTTGTTTATTTATGTCTAAAGTTTCACTAAACCAACTGTATAAACATTCGAAAATTCTGTCAGTTTGGTTGCCATGTTCCTTGATGTCAAATCCATTTATGTCTGATACAGCCTTCATATAATCATACTTAGTGTCTCCAAGTATCAGAAACTGTTTCCTGCTGTACTTTGTGTTTTCACTGTTTCTAAGTCCATAATCAATTCCTAATTCAAACGGCATATTCATTCTTGCGAACTCATTAGCCTCTTTTGATTTCACAATTGATAAATCATGAATACTGTATCTGCATGATTTTATTATCTCGGTTATTTTTTGCAGCCTAAACTGGCCTGAATCTGAAATTTCCAGTGAAAGCCGTGGAAAGAAATTATTTGTAATAATTACATATAGTATTGGCTTTAATAAGTCATCAATATATGTTTTGTCGAGTGGACAATTTATGAAAATGTTTCTATCAAAATCCATTAATGTTTCTTGTCTCTTGGTGGATTTGGATCATTTCCATACGAATTTCTATCTTGGATCATCCCATTCCTCCTGTGAATAAATAGTTCTGTTTTTTCAATTTTACTTAATTCACGACCGTAAGAAACTGCTTTTTCTTTCGTGGCAAAACTTCGGGAAGCTCTTCTCGCTCCCGACTTTACAACCACCCAACCTGAAGATGATGAAACCACGTGATTTGACCTCTTAGCCATTTGGTTTGTTTTTTAGTGAAGGTACAAATTATTTCTCCTTTTTGATTAACCCTCCACATGAGTTTTCCTGAGCATAAGTTCAAACTGTTATCTTCTTCTTCCTCGCTGCCACCTGCCACTGTTGCGTTACAATACCATCTTCTACTACCTGTGCTTCATCATACAATGCCACAGTAGGACATACGTGGTATGGTACGCCATAAAGCACATCACCTACTTTTAACCTTTGCCAATCTTCATCGCTTACCTCTGCTACGAGGTGTTCTTCACTTTGTGAAACGACTTTATAGTTGTCAAGGTTCAAAAAGAATACCCGGCGTTCAATCGGGTTTTCTGCAGCTACTGATTTGTGCCCAAGGTCGGTAGTGATTCGGCCTTCGGTGGGTTTAGAGATAATGCGTGTCATCAGTACAGCCGCATGAAGAAAATGTTGCTCTGTCAATTTTTTTGAATAGCCCCAATCCCAAAGCAGGCAGGTTCCCGGGCTGCAATACACTTTCGGATTCAATGCATGAACTGCAAATGTAGGACTGCCGCCTGCTATCACTTTCGGCATGGATAAGCCAGTTGATTGAATTTCTGCAACTGCATTCATCACCGGTTGTATGGCAGCTTCCGCCAATTCTTTTCTTTCCGGAAATGCTTTGTCATGAAAATGACCATCATACACATGAAAACCTAAACATTGCATCTTTGGTAGTGCATTCACTTGCTGATAAAAACCAACTATATCCCCTCCTGCCGGGAAACCTGTTCGGTGCATGCCATCATCGATATCGATATATACACTTGCTGTCAGCCCGTCTTTTGCAAAAAAATCATTGAGCAATTGCGCACTCTGCAGGTTGTCGACAAGTGATGCAAACCTGATGTGAGGATATTGTTTGATCAATTGCAAATAGCGGACTGCCTTGGATGTATTCAACTGGTAAGCGAGAATAATTTCGTCAACACCTGTAGTAGCAAGCATTTCAGCTTCTGCAATGGTAGCACACTTAAAACGGTGAATACCTGCCTTCATTTGCATTTTTATGATCTCAGGCATCTTGTGTGTCTTGATGTGAGGAACCAACCGATTGGCATCGCAGGCTACCTTTACCATCTCCCTGATATTTTCGTGTATGCGATCCGGATAGATCAATAATGCCGGCGAATCCGTCAAACCCGGATTGGTCAGTGTGTACCATTCATTTTGCAGCATAAAGATTTTTTTTAGGAAACAAGTGAATCATTCATCTTCTTTTACTTCAAAGATAGCCTCTATCTCTACCGCAATATTTCCCGGCAATGATCCCACACCTATTGCACTGCGTGCGCCAACCCCATTTTCCGTGCCCCACAGATTTGCAAATAACTCACTGCATCCATTGATTACAAAAGGTTGCTTTTCGAAATCAGGAGTACAGTTGACCATTCCCAGCAGTTTCACTAAGCGACAAATTTTTTCGAGAGGGCCGAAGTGTGCTTTTATTGTTGACAGCATGGTAAGGCCTACTTGTTGGGCAGCTAACTTGCCTTCATGCTCATCCATATCCTGGCCCACCTTCCCTTTGATTTTTTCACCATTCGGAAGTACCGGCCCCTGGCCGGAAATGTAAATCAGGTTGCCCTGTCTAACCACAGGATGATACACACCTCCCAGGGGAGGGGCAGGCGGTAATTCCAATCCAAGCGCTTCTAATCTTTGTTCTATATTCTTTTTTTCCATACAATTGATTTTTTGGTAAAGATAAATTGGTTGAATTATACCATCCATAGTTATCAAACAGCCCAAAGGTTATTCTTGATACAAATCCAATTATAATCGGATCCGATTGTTATCGGATGGGATGCACTCAATTTATTTAACCTTAGTAGAAGGTGTTTACCTGTTTTTTTGACCTTATTACCTTATTGAACACAGATTTAAATAATAAGGTAATAAGGTAGCATGGATCGTTTGTTCATTTATCTACTAAGGTTTGTTTCCAACCCACAAAACCATTTTTACTCAATTTAAAACAACGACTTTGATATCGAATACATCAGATGCATGAATTCTTATATTATTCAATACAGACGGAGTGTTCAATAAATAATACCAGATATATTTATAAGGTGGTACAAACGTTTCCGGTATAGTGCTGATATAATTGCCGTTTAGTCCAGCCTGTCCCGAAAGAAAAGCGATTTGCAGATGAAATCGGACATTCGCCGCGGCGAACGAATGTATAATCGGTATAAGAATTCAAATAAAAATATCCAGTATCAACACACCGATCAGGCCGGTAACAGATACGAGCGTCTCCATCACCGTCCAGGTTTTAAAGGTATCCTTTACACTCAATCCAAAATATTCTTTGAAGAGCCAGAAGCCACCATCATTCACATGCGAAAACATCAGACTGCCTGCACCTATGGACAGTACCATCAGCGATGGATGAACTACCTGCTGTTGTGTGAGTATCGGCAGCAGAATGCCGACCGTTGTGAGGCCTGCTACTGTGGCTGATCCGATGCATACACGAATGATAGCAGCGATCAGCCAGCCAAGTATCAGGGGCGGTATGTTCCAGTCTTTCAGGCTTTCGGCGATATAAGTATTCACTCCGCTATCCCGCATTACTACCATGAAGACCCCTGAACCCGCAATGATGAGAAGGATAATGGAGATGCCTTTGAATGCTTCCTGCAACTCACCCATGATCTGCGGTATTTTCCTTCCGCAACGGATGCCCAGCAAATAAATGGCTACCAACACGGAAATGAACATGGCCATATTGGGATTGCCAACGAACTCTATGATTTTGTCCGGGATAGAACCCTGTGCAAATAAATCACCTGCAACTGTTGTGAGCGTGAGCAATACTAATGGAAGCAGCGCCGCAAGTAAACTGATACCGATGCCGGGAAGTTTTTTGTGCACTTCCTGTTCGTCATCGAGAAGTCCCGGAGGTGGCTGCACCTGGTATCGCTTCAGTGTTTTTCCAAACAAAGGGCCTGCAATAGCTATGGCAGGGATTGCAATTACCAATCCGTACAAGAGCGTTTTACCAATGTCTGCATGAAGTTGTTCTGCGATTGCTGTGGGTGAAGGATGTGGAGGTAGAAATCCGTGTGCCACTGAAAGTGCAGCAAGCATAGGCACACCAATGGAAAGTAAAGGCAGTTTGGTAGAATAGCCAACAGCAAAGATCAATGGAATGACGATAACGAATCCGGCAGTATAAAACAATGGAATACCTACAATAAGCCCTGCGAGTGCCATTCCCCATGCCAGGTATTTTTTACCGAATAGTTGTGTCATGGAATGAGTGATCTGCTGCGCCGCCCCGCTTTCGGCAACTAATTTTCCCAACATAGCCCCGAATCCAAGGATAATGACAAGCGTACCCATCATATCTCCAATACCTGTTTCGAGTGAATGTGAAAGTTGCTTCACATTCATACCACTTGCAAGTCCCAGCAAAATACTGACAAGAATAAAGGTGATAAAGGTGTCAAGCTTTACCCAAACAATCAGCACAACAATGAGTACAATTCCAAGGAAGCAGAGGAGTAGTGGCATAGATAAAAAATATCAGCCAATATAGTTTTTTTGTATGAAGGAGGTTGGATTTTTTGGTGGATGGTTTGAGTTTTTGTTTATAGAATTCTGAGTGTGGAATTGCATAATCGAAGTTCCCGAGGCTGGTGGGGTGGCTGTCTTTCTGATCCGCCGCGGCGGATCAGAACCTGCCAAATCGTAGCATTTGCAGATGATTTTCTTGTGTTGAATGATAAAATATTTATTCTATTCATTTTGTGTTTAAATACATCATTCATAAATTAAAATCGCACCAGCAAATCCCACAATCCTCACTTCAATTGCTGAACTATTGCGAGTGATTTCTTTACGTGTTCATCTGGTGAAATGCGATCAGTAGCGGAAGAAAACACAGCTTCCACCTTGCCGTTCTTATTGATAACAAAGGTTACCCGCGGTATGAATCCATGATTGATTTCCACACCTCTTTTGTCTTTGGCACCGGAACGGGGAGGAGAAATCTTCAATCCGTATTCCGCTGCTATTTTACCTTCCGGGTCAGATGCTACAGGAAATGCACCCGAACAAAATTCGGGGTCAGCAGAAAAAGAATTTAATCGATTGATATCATCAGCAGAAACACCAATCACAGAAGCTCCTGCATTCTTAAATTGATCCATCATCGTCGCAAAGGTGTGTGCCTCCAGGTCACAGCCACCTGTATATGCCGACGGAAAAAAATAAACTACTACAGGCCCTTTTGCTAATGCGTCCTTCATTGAGAAATGGAATTCTTTTCCGGCCAGGCTGGCTTCAGCAGAAAATACGGGTGCCTGGGACCCCTTAGAGAGTGGCTGCGATTGCGCTAATCCACATACGCATGTAAGGAAGAATACGAGCACAATCAACTTTGGTTGAAGAACAAAATTTGTTTTCATGTTATGATGATTTAAAAAGAGACAATTTCTGATCAAGGTACAAAACAAGAAATAATTTATTTCTTAAATCGGGTGGAAACAGGAAAGAATAACATATTGAGGTGTGGATGGTGGTTTTTAAGGCTTACGGTAATGCAATTGTGTTGGCACGGCATCTGAAAGTCGTCAGCCGTGCTTTTGCAAATATGTTTGTGTGCAGTCCATTATTTTAATTGATATGTCAATCCAAATCGTAAAAGTCTTGCATAACACTCATTTGTTCCACCGATATAACCAGGTTTGTAGTTTGTAACCCCAATGGAATATCCACAAAACACTCCAATTTTGTTGTATCGTGTTGCAATCTGAAATCTTGGTCTGATGTCACTTTTTATCGTCTTCCTGTCCACCGAAGTTTCATAGAGCATTCCATTGGTGGCTGTCGCTTTGCCTTTTTCTTTTGCATCTATACAATATCCAATGTCCAAACCTGCAGTTAAATCAAAAGGCAGGTTCCCCGCCATTATCCTGTATCCAATAAAGGGATGCAGGTTTAAGAAATAATAATTTAAAAATGTCTGACCATTTGCGCCGTAGTTGTATGTTGTACTTCCGGTGTAGCCACTTATTTCAGTAATTCTCGTTTTGCTTCTTAAAATTTCAAATCCTATTTCTGTACCAAATAGAAGTCTATTCTTTGTTAACCTCTTTATATTTCCGGAAACACCAAAGCTTAGTCCGGATTTTGAACCATAAGGATTGTTTGTATAGCCAGATTTATTTTGGTCGCTGTAATTTATGAAAGATGAATTTTCAGCGGACTTACCTGAAAAAGAAAATAACCCTGAGTTTAGTTGAAATTGAAGTTCTGTCTTTTGTCCGCAAGCAGCCGTCAAAAGAAAAGTTGCAAATATTGTATAAATGATTTTTTGCATAGTGGTCTGTTTTGGTTGCACACAACGTTAGAGCATTTGCGATGGCATGGCAATAACTAACTGTCAGTCGGAACAAATGCTAAATTGAAAAACTAAAGTTGAAGATAACTACAAATGCTCAATAGCGTAATGTCTGCCGGAACTATAGCTGAAAAATGATTTGCAGCCGATTGCTCCAACGTCCAGCCATGCTATTGCAAATGCATTTGTTGTAGGCAGTT
>JBDHYH010000084.1:0-17879 GCA_039811325.1 Chitinophagaceae bacterium
TGCTTCGCCATTTTTGATTTTGGGAGCGCAAAGATAGGTTTATTAATTCTAAATGGGAAAAAATAAAATATTCTGGCGTAAGTTTTGCCCTACATTTGACCAATTATTACCATTTTTTTTAGATAATGTATGAAAACCCTTTATAAAACGTTCTGATACTTTCATATTTTATCAAACCAATATTCAAAAATATCCGCTATGAATAAATTGATCCTCTTTCTCGCACTCGCTTCTCTAATCACCTCCTGCAAAAAAGACAAAAGTAGTGATAACAATCCTCCGGGCAATGTTGTTTATGTAAATACAGCGTCAGGAAGTGTATGGAGCTATCATGAAATAAATACATCAGGAGGTACCTCTCAGGAATCTGAATACACAGTTACCTCTACCCCCAGAGACACTACTATAGAAGGCAAATCCTTTCATATATATGCCTACAGCTATGGTGGATTTCAGTATCTTAATAAGACCAATACGGACTATTACCAGTTTGATTCAATCCCTGGACTCAGCAATTCAATTGTTCGGCTTTATCTGAAAGGCAATGCAAAAGCGGGCACCACGTGGGATCAGAATATTAGTATCCCTGTACCTAATTTTCCGGCAAATGTGCCTGTAAAAATTTCAAATAAAATAGTTGACATTGGAAGCCGAACTGTCAATGGTACTTTATATAATAATGTAATACACGTGCAGACAACCCTATCTTCATCGCTTATACCAGTTGATAAACTGAAATCCGACATTAATGCCTATTATGCAGAAAACTATGGCCTGATTGAAAGTTCAGTGTTGGTAGACCTGGATTACATGGGCTTCACGGAAAAAGTAGATGTGAAAATCAATCTCACATCTGCCTCTCTAAAATAAGCCAATCCTTCAGTTTCCTTAAGTAAGTTGCCAATCCTGGTTAAATTGGCTGATCAGTAAGAGGTACCTTTGTCATTGCCTGGTAGTGGTTCTGAAGGTCGTGTAAATAAATAGGGCTGAGAATATGACGTTTTTCATCCCTGTACCAGATTTCGTATTGATTAAAATCATCTTGTTTGGGAGTTCGCACGCGGAATGCCCCTTTCAAATACTTAACTGATCCGTCATCATTGACTTGCTTGGTAAAATTCATTTTGAGTAATGTGGCCTCATCCACAGGAATTGGGTTCAGGTTTTCGCTTTTGAAATAGAATTGCTGGACACCATTGTTGACCCCTATCTCCTTTTCATCATTGTTGAAGTCTGTAACTTCACCCTGCCAGGACTGCCCGTCTGTAACGGCGATCACATAGTCGCCAACTTTTAAGTCGCTGAATTTAATCATGAGATGATTTTTTGCTCAATTTAATAAAAATGTTTTTCTATCGGTCAAAAAAAATAAACAGATTGTTGACTTTATCAACAGAAAAAGCCTCATTCAGCCCAACTCATGACATAATCCTTATCTTCAATATCCAGGGCATTTTTGGTGAGTTTGAGTGGATGAAAAGTATCAATCATTACAGCCAATTCACCAGTTTCCTTTTTGCCAATACTTTTCTCGACAGCCCCCGGATGAGGGCCATGAGGAATTCCACCAGGATGAAGAGTTATCATGCCTCTTTCTACATGCTTTCGGCTCATAAAATCACCATCTACATAATACAAAACTTCATCACTGTCAATATTGCTATGGTTATAAGGCGCAGGGATTGCATCAGGATGGTAATCATATAATCGTGGTACGAAGGAGCAAATCACAAAATTATGGGCCTCAAATGTCAGGTGTGCCGGTGGAGGTTGATGTACTCTGCCGGTAATTGGTTCAAAATCATGGATAGAAAAGGCAAATGGATAGCAACATCCATCCCATCCTATTACATCAAAAGGATGGTTCTTATAATGAATCCCATATAGCATTCCGTTCTTTTTTGTCTTAATCAGAAAGTCTCCCGTCTCATCTATGGTTTCCAAATCCTGGGGTGTACGTATATCTCTTTCACAATATGGACTATGTTCAAGTAATTGGCCATATTGACTGAGGTATTTCTTTGGGTACCTTATCGGGCTGTGCGATTCGACAATCAGCAACCGGTTATTTTCCGTCTCATATGTAATCTGATAAATACTTCCGCGGGGAATAACCAGATAATCACCATAACCAAATGGAATTTTCCCATATTGGGTGTGTAACTTACCCAACCCTTCATGGACAAATATCACCTCGTCAGAGTCGGCGTTCTTAAAAAAATATTCTGAGGTACCTTTTGTAGGGGCCGCCAAAGAAATGATACAATCTGAATTTGCAAGCACATCCTTTCTGCTTTCCAGAAAATCATCTGCCTTTTTAATTTTGAAACCCTGAAAGCTACGGTGTTTTAGCATTTTTTCTTCTGCTATTTCCGGCATAACATTCACCGGAGAATCCGTCCTTATAATCTGGGTAGGCGGATGTGTATGATACAAAAGAGAAGAATCTGAAGAAAATCCTTCCGTAGAAAAAAGTTGTTCAGAATACAAACCTCCATCAGGTTTCCTAAATTGAGTGTGGCGCTTGTGGGGGAGTCTTCCCAGTGAAAAATAATGTGGCATTTTATTTATTGAAGTTGACTTAATGTTTCTCCAAGACAATCTCTGACATTTTTCATTATTTGAAATTCAGACAATTGCCTAAGGAAGACAATTTACAAAAATATTATTTCAACATTTGGAAATGGAATAAAAGTCATTATATTTGCCCTCACAGTTCAATCCTATCTAAAGAACCATCCGTCGTGTTTCTAACCTTTCAACCCCGGATTGGTTAAAATTACTACCAACAAATTCCTTTTGAAAGCCCTTCTGCTTGTCAGTATTTTACTGAAATGGCAATCCAAACAACTCTTATTCCTATGATAAATTCGTGAGGGTTATTGGAATAAATTAAGTTGTTTAAAATGAAAGAGATGAAAAAGAAGGTGTTGTGTATTGAACAAAATCACTCCTTGGGATTCGTAATAAAAACAGTATTAAGTGAATCATTCAAGGTGAAAGTCGTTCCCAATGCCTTTGATGCGATGGATGAGTTGATAAAAGAAGATACTGATTGTATCATCCTGGCGCTTGAAAAGGAAAATGTACAATCCCACAGTTTTCTGCAACACCTCCGAGCAAGCAGCCTCATAAAGAACTTACCTACTATTGTAATTAGTGATTATGAAGATAATCATCTGAAGAAAATTTGTGAACAAAGCAATATTGCAAAAATTTTTAAAAAACCGTTTGACCCTCTACGGTTGTTAGATACTGTTAGGAACCTCTGCAGTACAGTAGATACCTCACAGGTAATATTTGAAAAGCGAAAAATATTGAACTTAAATTAGAACAAGGCTCACTTTAATTCCATTAATTCCATGAATTTCCATTAATTGTTTTTTTTGATCCTTAACTCACACACAAAATGATTACTGGAACTGCTTCTACGCAAAAATCGTTACTAGTTCATTCTCTCTTTTCAGGAGAAGAACAGAACGTATTGACCAATCTTAAGGTTAAGAAATCCTTTCTTTATATAGGCAATAGTGCCGAGCGAACCACCAAATGTTTTTCATTTTTTGATTATGGTGTTGTTAGCGACAATTTTGAAGATGCAAAGTCTGCTCTAACAAAACTGAATGAAAATGGTAGTCTGCCAGATTTTATTGTAGTCGATCAGCCGTTAAATGAGAAAGATATATTTCATTTCGTCCTTTGGCTCCATTCTAATAAATGGAGTTTTATGATTCCTGTTTTTTACAATGAGAGTATGCTTGATGATCATGACCTGAACCTGTTGAAGCAATTGAATGTCGCAGATGATATCATCAATATTGAAACCTATTGCAACCAGATAAGCCGAGACGCTTCCTTAATCAAAGAATCAAATTTTCTGAAACTCAAGAATGAGGTTTCTGAAAAAGAAAAAAATACTTCAATAAATTATTATGAAAAAACACCTGTTGGAAAACGGCTATTTGACATCATAGTTTCTTCCATTTTGCTCGTAGCGTTGCTGCCGTTGTTTCTGGTTATTTCATTAATCATCAAATTAGGAAGCAAAGGCCCTGTTATTTACAAATCAAAACGTGCAGGCAGAGGATTTAAAGTCTTTGATTTTTATAAGTTCCGCTCCATGATTCAGGATGCAGACAAGCAGATGGATGAGTACTCGGGCCTAAACCTGTATGCCGGAATGGAATCCGGTGGCTCTGCATTTTTCAAATTGAAGAATGATCCACGTGTTACCCGGTTTGGAAGTTTTCTTCGCAATACAAGCCTTGACGAACTTCCTCAATTGATCAACGTATTGAAAGGGGATATGAGTATTGTTGGGAACAGACCCTTACCATTATACGAAGCATCCACACTCACAACAGACAAGAATGCGGAAAGATTCATCGCCCCGGCAGGCATCACTGGCCTTTGGCAGGTTACCAAGAGAGGCCATGAAGATATGAAGGCAGAGGAAAGAATCGGCATCGATATCAACTATGCGAGGCAGCAGAGTTTTCTGTTGGACCTTCGGATATTAGCATTGACCCCGTTGGCATTGTTTCAGAAGTCTAATGTTTAGACTGTATCGTTTTCTCTCACCAAATTTCGTACAAATGCTAACTAAATCAGATCCTCTGGTATCTATTATTACTCTCAACTGGAATAATACTGACTTAACTTTAAAATTTCTGGAAAGTACAAGGAATTTAAATTATAAGAACTATGAAATTCTGGTGTGTGATATGAATAGTGATATTGATCCGACTGACATAATCACCAAAGGAAATTATCCCAACACCAGGATTTTAAAAAGTGGCAAAAACCTCGGATGGGGACCAGGTAATAATTGGGGCATTAAGCAGGCAACAGGCGAGTTTTATTTTATTGTGAATAATGATACCGAAGTCACCCCGGACCTGCTAAATCTTCTGTTGGAACCATTCTATGACAGGCAATATAGCGGAGAAACTAAAATTGGTATTACCTGCCCAAAAATAAAATATTTCTATGATCCTAATGTCATCCAATATGCAGGATTCAATCCTGTGAACCCAATAACAGGAAGAAATTCCGCTGTTGGTAACAAAATTGTAGATAATGGGCAGTTCGATAGAAATTATTTCACGTGGTCTGCTCATGGTTGTGCAATGATGGTTAGAAGAGAAGTGATGGAAAAAGTAGGAATGTTTCCTGAAAAGTTCTTCATCTACTATGATGAATTAGATCTCAGTACCCGCATTATTAAAAGTGGATATAAAATACTATTTACTGGCAAGGCAGAGATTTATCACAAAGAGTCAATGGCAATGGGAAAAAAGAGTAGCATGAAGACTTATTTCCTAACCAGAAACAGAATTCTCTATATGAGAAGAAACTCAAACAAGTTACAATACGCTTGTTTTATGGCATTTTTCCTGTTACTTAGCACCCCAAAAGCAGTAATAAATTTCCTTTCTGAAAGAAAATATGAACATATTAAATCCTACTTCAAAGCTATTGGATGGAACTTTAGAGAATCCAAATATTCAATTCAGTAACCGAAAAGCTACCCCGAGAATGAACAAAGTAAAAACCTGGATACAACTACTCAAGCAGATAAACGTAACAGGTGCAGTAGCATTCAGTTCCAATTTGTTAGCAAAACAAATGCTGGATCGGGTGAATTTTGAAAAAACTGATACTATTATTGAATTGGGTGCCGGATGTGGCTGCATCACCAAAGAAATTGCCAGAAAAAAATCAGCAGAATGTAAATTGCTGATTTTTGAAGTAAACGGGACTTTCTGCGAAGTATTGAGGGAAAAGATCACCGGAGAAAATATCTTTATCATTAATGACTCTGCTGAAAATATGGAGTATCATCTTGAGAAAATAACCGGCAAATCCAAGGTGGACTGCATCATTTCATCTCTTCCATTTTCCATACTGAATCAAAAGGTGAGAGAAAACATCTTTGCAGCTATTCATAGAATTTTATATCCTTCTTCACCTTATGTACAGTACGGGTATAACAAGAAAAAGTATAAGCAGCTGCTCAATGATTTCGAAACAGTCAATACCTCATTTGTATTGAGAAATCTTCCTCCAGCCTATATTTTCAATTGCAGATTAAATGAGCCTCTCTTTGAACACGTAGAAGTATAGATTTACCCAATACAGAAATTGGACTTCCGTTTTGATATCTCATGTCTTATGGAGCTTATATTCAAGAACCTGAATACCAATACCAATACCCAAACAAAACAAAAATTTAGAAATGCATTTTTTTGAAATTGGAATGTGGGTTCTCTTTTTGCTCGTGAGTATCTTTTTCGCAATGCATTTCATCCTGCCAATATTTTTATTCCTCATTCATTGGTTACTTCCCAAAAACCCTGAAAGAATATTAGCAAGGTATAAAAAAGTCCATGATCATGAATTTGATTTTGCAGCCATCATTACAGCTCACCAGGATACACGATTTATTACACCATTAGTGGATTCTCTTTTGAAACAAAGCTATCAGAACTTTGTGGTATATGTGGTAGCTGATGATTGCAATATCTCCACATTGGATTTTACCGATGGCAGAATTATAGTTCTTCAACCTGAAAAATCCTTAAATGCAAAGATTAAATCCATCAGGTATGCCATAGATCACTACATCCGCAAGCATGATGCCCTGGTCATTTTTGACAGCGACAACCTGGCTCACCCGACTTACCTTCAAAGCCTGAATCAATACTTTCAAAAAGGATTCAGAGTGGTGCAGACAAACATGCTTTCAAAGAATCTCAATACCAATTTTGCAAAATTGGATTCACTTGGTCATACATATCATAACTTCCTGGAACGCCAGGTGAAGATGGAAATAGGCTTTACTTCTTCAATATTAGGACTTGGCCTGGCCATCGATATGGAGATATACAGAGCAGTTGCTTTTAAAAACGAATTAGGAGGCTTTGACAAGAAGCTGCAGATTCACCTTACCGAATCCGTACCAATGATAGCATTTGCCAAAAATGCTATCGTTTTTGATGAGAAGGTAGAAAATGCCGCAGCATTCGAAAAACAACGCACCCGTTGGATATTCACCTACTTTGAATACTTTAAAGAGAATTTTCATTTCTTAATGAGGTCAATATCAAGATTCAACTTAAGCAGGAGTTTACTTGGTTTTAGCATGATGCGCCCTCCCATGTTTCTTACTATTGCTGCCTCTGTTTGTTGTATGATCATTTCCTTTCTTGTGTATCCGGTGTTAGGCTGGATCTGGGCAGTTCTATTCATGCTTTATACCCTGAATTTTGTATTAATCGTTGCCACACAAAGTCAGCAGAAAGGGATTGCCCGGGGATTATTTCTGATACCATCCATGATTTTCCGGCAATTCCGATCGTTGCTCAGAATAGGCCGGGCAAAGAAGAACTTCCTCAAAACCGAACACCAACACGTACTTTATATCCAGGATGTGCTGGGAAAAGTTTAATTCTTTTCGCCTGCTCAATTGCCATTCTTTAAAAATTCTTCAACCGGCAGGCCTGAACCTGGGCAAAATTTTGTATTTCAAAAAAATTTTTCATTCACATTTCATGGTATTAATGTGTTCCTTACATTTGCAACCAATGCAAAATTACTTCGATACCGGCATTTCCGTCCAGGTGATCACTATTATCACTACTACCGGTATTACCCGCAAGGGTTAAGTAATATATAATACCTAAATCTATTCGTGTATGCATTCCTGTTACTAAATGGGATAATAATTAATCAATTCATTACATTCATAAAATATGTTAGTTCAAAAATTCGGAGGTAGCTCCGTCGCAACACCTGCAAACATGCTTCGGGTGGCAAACATTGTCAAAGACTCATTGCAAAGAAATGATCGGATCATCGTTGTACTTTCAGCATTAGGTGGCATCACCAACCAGCTGATAGAAGCAGGAACCGTAGCAGTATCCGGCAATGATAAATATATCACCATCATAGAAGACCTCACCAACAGGCATGTTCAATTCACCAGAGAAGCAATTCCAGCTCACCGGCAAAGCGCCATTATGACCAGGATCAGGGAGCTTTGCAATGAAATAGAAGATATCTGTAAAGGAATCTTCCTTGTAAAAGAACTGACACCACACTCCATTGACCGCATATCCAGCTACGGAGAATTGCTTTCTACTTCGATTTTTTCAGAAATGCTCTCGAGCATGGAAATTACCAACAAGTGGTGCGATTCGACTAAGGTGATTAAGACCAACAGTGATTTCGGAAAGGCTTCTGTCAATATGGATGCCTCACTCGTTAATCTGAATCAACTTTTGATTGAGGAGAAATCTAGTTGCTTAGTAATGCCGGGATTCATCGGAAGTGATGAAGAAGGCAACACCACAACGTTAGGCAGAGGAGGTTCCGACTATACTGCATCTGTTTTAGGAGCACTTAGCAAAGCAAGGGCTATTGAAATATGGACAGATGTTTCGGGCATAATGACTGCTGATCCGGGGATTGTAAAGAATTGTAAAATCCTGAGCGAGATTTCTTATGAAGAAGCTCTGGAATTGTCACACTTCGGAGCAAAAGTTATTTTTCCAAAAACTATTACCCCTGCTCTGCAAGGGAAGATACCTGTAATTGTAAAAAACACATTCGCCCCTGAAGATCCGGGAACTACTATCAAGCACAATCCCCGCGTAAATGGAAATCCCATCAGGGGAATCAGTTGCCTTAGGAATATCAGCCTGCTGACGCTCGAAGGAGGTGGTATGATTGGCATACCGGGATTTTCAAAACGCCTGTTTGAAACACTTGCCTCTGAAAAGATCAATGTCATCCTGATCACCCAGAGTTCTTCTGAGTATAGCATTTGTGTGGCTATAGAAGCATCTCATGCAGAAAAAGCCCGCAAGGCAATTGACAATACTTTTTCAAATGAAATAAGTTCAGGTAAACTCAATCCATTGACCATTGAAGATCAACTGTCAATTGTTGCTTTAGTAGGCGACAGCATGAAGAGCAGAGCAGGAATGAGTGGAAAAATGTTTAGTGTACTTGGTCGAAACGGAATTAATGTACGTGCAATCGCACAGGGCTCGTCAGAACGTAATATCTCTGCTGTCATCTCAGACAAGGACGTAAAAAAAGGTACTAACGTCTTACATGAAGAATTTTTTGAGAACACATATAAGCAAGTAAATCTTTATATCTGCGGTACAGGTAATGTGGGAAAGAAATTATTGCATCAATTAAACACTCAACAACAACACCTTAAAGAAAAGCTGCACATCAACTTGCGGGTCGTGGGTATTGGCAACAGCAGAAAACAATATTTTGCTGATGAAGGAATTAAACTGTCCGGTTGGGAATCCATGCTCAATAGTGGTAATCCGATGGCTATTGATAAATTTATTGAAACTGCTTGCAGTGAAAATAAAAGAAATTCAATTTTCGTAGATGTTACGGCCAGCCAGAATGTAGCGGCTCAATACCCCGCTTTGTTAGAAAACAGTATAGCAGTAGTTGCCTGCAACAAAATTGCCTGTTCGTCTGAAAGCAAATATTATCACCAATTAAAATCAGAAGCTACTAAACGTAATACCTCCTTCTTCTTCGAAACAAATGTAGGGGCAGGGCTGCCTGTTCTTGCTACATTGAATGACCTGATCAGAAGCGGAGATGAAGTAGTAAGGATAGAAGCAGTGCTTAGTGGTACGCTCAACTACATCTTCAATCATTATGATGGAAGCAACAAGTTTGTTGAAGTAGTGCGTGCCGCTGCAAAAGAAGGATATACTGAACCTGATCCGAGGCTTGATCTTAGTGGAATTGACGTCATGAGGAAGATTTTAATTCTTGCAAGGGAGTCAGGATACGAAATGGAGCTCATCGATATTCAAAACAATGCCTTTGTACCGGAAACTTGCATGAAAGAGGAAGGTGAAAAATTTTATGAGCAATTAGAAAAATATGAAGAACATTTTCGAAATCTAATTGCCAGGGCTACAGAAAAAGGCAAGAAATTAAAATACGTTGCCCGATTGGAAAATGGAAAAGCTACTACCGGCCTTATGGAAATAGATCCGGAACACGATTTTTATCACCTTTATGGAAAGGATAATATTGTCGCTTTCTACACAAAACGTTATCCTGAACAACCCCTGGTAATAAAGGGTGCAGGAGCGGGAGCCGAAGTAACTGCTTCGGGAGTTTTTGCTGACATTTTAAGAGTAGCCAGATCATGATTCAACAAAAAAACACAAGAGAGGTTGAAATAAAGGCACCGGCGACTATTGCAAATATTGTCTGTGGATTCGATGTACTTGGAATGGCTTTGGAAAAACCTTTTGACATAATAAAAGCAAAAATAATAGACACACCGGGTATCATTATCAATCATATTGATGATTTTGGATTGCCAACTGATCCGCAAAAAAATGTCGCTGGTGTTGCATTGCAAGCAATGCTGAATCATTTGAAAATCGATACCGGTATTTATTTGGAAATTCAAAAAAACATCCTTCCGGGAAGTGGGCTTGGGTCAAGCGGTGCAAGTGCTATGGGTGCTGTTGTAGCTGCAAACAAACTTCTCAACCTTCCATGCACTCCAGAACAATTGGTTCGATTTGCAATGGAAGGTGAAAAAATTGCAGGAGGTGTAGCACATGCAGACAATGTAGCTCCTTGTCTTTACGGCGGCATCACAGTTATCTCTACAGAAAATGAATTGAGGGTAGATGTATTGCCTGTGCCGGAATTATTTGTTACCATCATTCACCCCCAGATAGAAGTTAAAACTTCCGATTCGCGAAAAATCTTAAAGAAAGAAATCCCGCTAAAGAATGCAGTAAGACAGTGGTCTCTTGTAGCCGGTTTGATCACCGGAATTTTCAAAAAAGATTATACCCTTATCAGGCAGTCACTCAAGGATGTCATCTTCGAACCCGTAAGAAGCCTATTAATTCCCGGTTTTGACGAAGTCAAAAACGCATCATTAGATGTAGGTGCATTGGGAGGAGGTATTGCAGGATCCGGGCCTTCTATCTTCATGCTTTCCGAATCAAAGTTTATCGCCGAAAACGTTGAAACAGTAATGAAATCAACTTACGACTCTATTGGTGTTGATTTCAAAACCTACGTTACCACCATCAAAACAACTTCGATCTTATGAAATATGTAAGCCTCAATGATCCGAACTTCAAAGTAGATTTCAAGGAAGCTGTGCTCATGGGCCAGGCGCCTGGGAAGGGATTGTTTTTCCCGGAGACCATACCAGAGTTATCGATCGAATTTCTTGAGAACCTAAAGCAATATTCAAAAGCAGCACTCGCATTTGAAGTACTCAATCCTTTCACAGAAGGTTGCATTGAAAGCGAAGCGCTGAAAAAAATATTGGAAGAAACTCTTGATTTCGATTTCCCACTGGTACCCGTCAATGAATCTGTCTTTTCGCTTGAACTATTTCATGGGCCTACAGGTGCATTCAAAGATGTTGGGGCACGATTCCTGAGCCGGTGTCTTCAATATTTTTCGAAAGAGAACAGCCGGAAATTTACAATCCTTGTAGCTACATCAGGCGACACCGGAGGCGCAGTAGCCGATGCTTTTTTTGGTTTGGAAAACGTAGAAGTTGTCATACTCTTTCCAAAAGGGCGTGTGAGCGAACTGCAGAGAATGCAACTCACGACCTATGGAAAAAATATCAATGCTCTGGAAGTAGCAGGAACATTCGACGATTGCCAGGCTATGGTAAAACAAGCTTTGGCAGATGACAACCTGAATTCCAAATTTCAATTTACTTCAGCTAACTCCATAAACGTTGCCAGGTGGATATCCCAACAAGTCTATTATTTTCTTGCATTGCAACAATGGCCTTATGAAAAGGCTCCTGTAATCAGCGTCCCCAGTGGTAACCTGGGGAACCTTGCAGCAGGTATGCTGGCAAACAACGCCGGACTAAAGGTAGAAGCATTTGTAGCTGCGTGTAATGACAACAAAGCGATTGTAGATTATCTGGAATCAGGAGTCTATAGAGAACGTGAAACTATCGCTACGATCTCAAATGCAATGGACGTGGGTAATCCAAGCAATTTTAAAAGAATCTTACAAAGTCTTTCAAAAAATAAAATAAAAAATCTGAAAGGCTATAGCTTCAATTCTGATGAAACAAGAAATGCTATTGAAAAAGTATTCAGAAATGATGGTTACACAATGGACCCTCACGGCGCTGTCGCGTATCTTGGGTTAAAAAGGTTTCTTGAAGAAAACCCCGGGAATGCAGGCCTGTTTCTTGAAACAGCGCATCCGGCTAAATTTGAAAATATCGTAGAACCCATCGTTCATGGTTCACTCGAATTGCCCGAACGTTTTTCCCATTACAAGGATAAGAAATCTGTTGCAGGCCGCATCCCGCCAAACTTTGCAGCTTTACAACAATTCCTTCTTTCAGAAAATTAGCAGGTGCGAATGGAAGCTATTAAATTTGCCTGAACCTGCATGATCTGTCTATGGGATTTATTAAAAATTTCTTCTTACAATTATCGGAACAAATTCCGTTGGGCATATTAAAGAGGATCAGCCCAATTGATATTTATCTCCCATATCACCACATAGTAAGCAACGAAGTGGCTCCTTATGTTAGACATCTCTATTCTTTCAAAAATGAAAAACAGTTTGAAAGAGATCTTGATTACCTCTTAAAGAATTTCAAACCAATCCAGGTTGATGATCTTGTTGCTTATGTCAGGGGCGGCAAATCGATTTTACCAAACTCCTTCCTGCCCACCTTTGACGATGGCTTCAGAGAATGTGCTACAGTCATTGCCCCCATACTTTATAGAAAAGGAGTTTCGGCTATTTTTTTTCTAAACAATAATTATATTGGGAACAATAAACTCTTCTATCGCCTAAAAATAAGTTTGCTCATTGAGCACCTGGCAAAGAACAATTCACTAAATCCGATTTACCGGCAAAACTTAGGTTTGTCAGACAGTTCCATTGTGACATCAATAGATGCTATCAAAACGCTGAACCAATCTAAAGAACATGTTCTTGACCAGATAGCAACAGAGACAGGATTCAATTTCGATAAATTCTTAAATGACGTACAACCATTCCTGAATGAAGCCGATGTTGACAATTTAGTAAGTATGGGATTTTCCATCGGAGGTCACAGTTTATCTCATCCCTATTTTCAATTTCTATCTGAGGAAGAACAAGTACACGAAGCAGTGCACTCCACCAAACAATTGGCAGACAGGTATCACCAGAAGCACTTGTTATTTTCATTTCCTCATTCAGATAAAGTGATACGAACACCTGTCATCCAGGGAATCCTTGACCAGGGTATTGATGTTTTATTTGGCATCCAAAATCAATTACCTGAATTGCAATACAGAATGTTACATCGGTTCAACGCTGAGCGGCCAGGCATTCCCATCAAAAGACAAATAAAGGCAGAAATGCTGCATACTGCAATCTTGAAGGCAACAGGAAGATACCGGGTGAACAGGCAATAGTCTATTTCAAATCTTTGAAATGGTAAATCTTGTCAGCATCTCCCAATATGGTTTGTTGAGGCTCCTTAAAACCAGGTCTGGCAAGGCTTGCTGTACTATCGAAACCCGAAATAGAAAGTTTTCCTATATCAATCATGGTGTAAAAAACATTTAAAGCGGTGTTGACTTTCTTGTTCTCATTCGATTCCAGTGATTGATAGATCATTTCATTGTTTTCCCGGTACTTTTCATTCAACCAGACAAACAATGGAACAATTGCAGTAGCCTTCACAGGTTTATAAGAATGAAAATAAGTATTGTCATTATGATCATCAAGACTCTCACCATGATCACTCACAAACATAAATCCCGAATAACCATTCACTTTCTTTAAAGTATCTGCAATTGATTTTAATATATAGTCTGAATATAAAATTGAATTATCATATTCATTAATGATCTCTTGCTTTGAAGGATTCACTACTTGAACCCTATTCCTGTCTGAAGTAGGTAAAAACTTTCCAAACTCAGGAGGATACCTCAACAGGTACCTCCAGTGGCTACCGATGAGATGAAGAATAATAAAAATATTTTTATTGTGATGCTTATTGATTGTCTCGCTCAGAATGGGAAGAATAGTCGCATCATAATTTCCCGTAAAGTTTGTTTCATTTTCACCATGCCCGCTGTAGATAGCGGTATCGCCATCAGTAAAATGCATTCCTATATTTCCTGACAAACCATAATGAGATTGGTTAGAAATCCATGCTGTATAATATCCCGCTTCCTTGAAGGCTCCTAAAATACTTTTCTCTTTGGTATGTCTTTCATAATCATCAGGAGTTGCTCTTGTTATCAATTGCGGCACAGAGATAATCGTCATGGTTCCACCCGACACTGCATCTTTAAAACTAACCAGGTTATTGAGTTTCTCTATTTCAGGAGATGTCTCTCTGTCATAACCATCAATGTGCCAGTGATCGCGTCGTGAGGCTTCTCCAATAATGAGAACAAACACTTTACGATTGCCGGAACTGTCTTTGTCAACAGCATTAAATTTGAAATTTGCCGTTTCCTTCTTATACCGATCCATGTTTCCCAGTTGATCTCGTAGCAATTCAAAAACTGATTGCATCCTGAAAGGATAAAAAGTTCTGTATGTATTTCTCAGGATGGAGGTATAATATCGCATATCCGTTGTCCTGATCAATGGAATAACCAGGAACCCTACCAGGCCTACCAGTGTAATCAATAAACCTTTTTTCCAACTGATGCGCGATGGTAAGCGTGAGCTTAATTTTATGAATACCCAGCAAAAGGCAACCATAGCCAGCACCACAAGTATTATCTTCCATCCCAGTAATTCTTTCATTTCCTCAATGTTGGTATCCAATACCAATCCTACCATTTCTGCATTTACCTGGATATTCATGTAATAAACTGAAAATAGCATGACCGGAGTGAGCGCAACAAGAATTGCCAATATCCAATAATATATTTTCAATATTCTGGAGAATAGAAAAACAGGGATAAAAAGCAAAAGCTGAACGATAAAAAAACCACTGATAGCATAATTGACCACATCGTTTCTTACAAAAAATACCAGGTCAGGGAACAACACCAACACTGTCAGCACAATAATAATCAGGTAATAAAACAAAAGTTTGCGCCAGTTAGATTTGATAGCACCCAATAATCTTTTTACCATTTATCAATATAATTTAATCGAATTCTTCATCCGGTGATATGTAGAAAACTAAAACGATTTTAAATGGATAATTGTTTTATGTTGCTTTGAGAACAAAAGCAGGTTCAGTAAAGCCTAAATATTATCACTCACCAGGCTCAGCAATTCCTCCTCAGTCTTCACCAATACATCTCTCACTTTACTCCCCTGACTCGGGCCTACAATACCGGCAGCTTCTAACTGATCCATCAACCGCCCTGCACGATTGTAACCTAATTGCATCTTGCGTTGCAACAGCGATGTACTACCACTCTGGGTCTGGACAATGAGCCGGGCAGCCTCCATAAACCTCGAGTCTTTTTCCGTTACATCAAATGACTTGGCTTCAAAGTCTTTTTCATCCACATACTCAGGCAATTTATAGGCTTCAGGATATCCCTTTTGCTCACCTATAAAATCTGTGACATTGTCAACCTCTGGTGTATCCACGAAAACACACTGCAACCTTGTCAACTCTCCATTGTAACTGATCAACATGTCGCCTTTACCGATCAATTGCTCTGCACCTCCTGTATCCAGGATGGTTCGGCTGTCGATCTTACTGCTTACCTTAAAGGCAATACGAGCCGGGAAGTTGGCTTTGATAATACCCGTAATGATATTCACAGACGGACGTTGTGTGGCAATGATGAGATGAATACCTACAGCCCTTGCCAACTGTGCCAATCGTGCCAATGGCATCTCCACTTCCTTACCGGCCGTCATGATCAGGTCAGCAAATTCATCTATGACAAGAACGATAAATGGTAGGAACTCATGACCTTTTTCAGGGTTCAGTTTCCGGGATACAAACTTTTGATTGTACTCTTTGATATTTCGTGTACCCGCTTCCTTTAGTAAATCGTAACGAATATCCATCAGGGTACACAAGGCATTCAATGTATGAATTACTTTTTTTGTATCGGTTATGATCGCCTCTTCTTCATCGGGTAGTTTCGCTAAAAAGTGTTTCTCAATACTCTTATAAATACTCAACTCCACTTTCTTGGGATCAATCAACACAAACTTGATCTGCGACGGATGCTTTTTGTAAAGTAGCGAAACAAGAATTGCATTCAACCCTACTGACTTTCCCTGGCCTGTAGCACCGGCCATCAGCAGGTGTGGCATACTGGTGAGGTCAACTATAAAATTTTCATTGTCGATTTTCTTGCCAAGCGCTATTGGCAATTGAAAATTATTCTTTTGAAATTTTTCCGAGCTTAACAGTGTGCGCATGCTCACTACTGTCTTCTTCATATTAGGCACCTCTATACCTATCGTTCCTTTGCCGGGAATAGGGGCGATGATTCGAATACCCAAAGCGGCAAGACTAAGAGCTATATCATCTTCAAGGTTTTTGATTCGTGATATCCGTACTCCCGGATCGGGAATGATTTCATAAAGCGTAACTGTTGGCCCTACTGTGGCAAAAATTCGCTGGATTCCAATATCATAGTTCTTAAGTGTTTCTTCAATCTTTATTTTATTGTTTTCTAATTCTGAAGCATCCTGAATAATGTGTTCACTGCCATGCTCTTCAAGCAGATCGAGAGTAGGGTATTTGTAATTTGGCAAATCAATCACCGGATCATAAGGCGTAGAAATTACTTTATTCTTCTCAGGCTCAGCTGTTCCTTCTTCCATTGCCTTATTCAATGTTTCCGCATTCTTCACCTCGAGTGTAAGACCTGTGCCCGATGAAATTTCTTTCGGAAAAGGTATCACAGGTTTTGTTTCTGCTACCTTCTTCTCAGGTTCTTTCTCTACTATTTCCAGGGTCTCCTGTTTTTCCTCTTTCACAGGATTCATGGTGAGCGGCTTGATCTGGATTTTCTTCTCTATATCGTCAGTCATTTCATTCCTTTCGGGGATCAGTGAAGCCATCCTGTCCTTCACCTTTTCTACATTGAATACAGGATTAAATCTCCAGATGATGTAACTGAAAAAACAAACAATGATCAACAAGGCGGTGCCGGCGTAGCCGATGGTATGTTGTAACCATTCGTTGACACCATCACCGAATGTGCCGCCCCAGAAAAATCCTGAAGAGGAAACTGATGCGTCATTCCCAACATGATGTGTGAGAAAGCTTGCAGTTACAGAAAAAACAATCAATCCGATCACCACATACCTAACATTCCTCCATACTGAAAATAATTTTTTGGGAGCAATGAGGTTGATGCCAATCACGAAGAAAAATAAACAGAAGAAATAACTGGCAATACCAAATCCTCTTCTAAAGAAAAGATCAGAAAAATAAGCGCCTGCTGTACCCAATGCATTATTTACAGGCTGCTCATTCCCGGTGAATAATACGGATGCTCCTTTTTGAATGAGGGAAAAATCTTTCTGCCAGGTAAACAGGTAAGACGTAAATGCAATAAACAACAATACACCCAAAAGCAAAAGCACTGTTCCTGCTATCTTATGAGATCGTTCATCCTTCAGGATTTTTCTGACTTCAATTTTTTCAACTTTGTCAGATTGAAATCCCGATGAACTCTTTGCCTTTTGGGGTTTGGATTTTTTTTTGGTGGCCATTACCTGCAAATATAATCCTTACCTGAATTTTCGGTAATGCCAACAAAGGCTTTTATTAAAATTTAAGGCTGACTCGCCGGCAATTCTTTGTCGTATGATGCAACTGAAACAAACAGCAATATCCATCCTGCTATAAAACAAACACCACCAAGCGG
>JBDHYH010000085.1:0-17785 GCA_039811325.1 Chitinophagaceae bacterium
GACTTTGTGAGACTGAAGAGTATCAATTTGCAATATAACCTTCCATACAATACTGTTTCGAAGTGGAAGATTGATGGGCTTAAAGTATTTGCAGTAGTGGATAATGCATTGAAATGGCAGAAATCAAAACTGCTTCCGGATGCCGAAGCGGTGAATTCTTACGGTGAGTACAATGGAGCGGGCTACCCGATTCCACGGAAATATACCATCGGTTTCCAATTACAATTCTAATGATTAAAACAGACCAAATGTTCAATAAGAAAAATAGTTTTAAAGGATTAGCAACCTGCGTCTTTTTGGGAGTTCTTTTGTTAGGCACTTCGTGCAAGAAAATACTGGAGCAAAAGCCAAAGAATTCTACCTATGACGAAGTATTCTGGCAGTCTGCAAGAGATTGTGAATCGGCCATTGCAGGTAATTATGCTTTGCTCAGGGATGCTTTTACAGGCATGAGCGCTTACGATAATAATGCCTTCAAATATTATATGTACGGCGATGCCGAAACATCAGCCTCCACATATTTCACCATCAACTATAGCGGTGATGGACTCGAAGGAATCCAGGGCGGTGATTTTACATTTCAGTACAATCTGCAGACACTGGGCGACTGGACTGCATTCTATAAAGTCATTGCGATGAGCAATCTGATTCTAAAGAAAATCCCGACCATTGAAGATTCTAAATTAGAAAAGGATGTACCCGATGTACAGGAATATAAGAATAGGATTATGGGACAGGCACTTTTCCTGAGAGCGCTTACTTATTTTGAACTTACAAAAGTATATGGTGATGTGCCTCTCGTAACAGAGTCTTATGACGATGTCATCAAGGCGCCACAATTGCCACGGTCAGATAAGAAGGACGTGATGAAGCAGATAGAAGATGATTGCCACCAGGCCATAGGTTTGCTGGTTTGGGGCTATGAAAGCACAGGGGTGCGTGGAGTTACAGCTAATAAAGGTTCTGTGTATGCCTTGTTAGCCCATCTGTATCTGTGGCGTGCTACGATGAGCAACCCCGGTTCCGATGCTCCAATAGCTGTTGATGTCAATAGTGCCGACACTACCATCCAAAAACTGCTCTCATCAGGTGGATATACTTTGCAGGACACCACCAACTACGGACAGCAGTTCATTGGACAATCCTCTGAAAGTCTTTTTGAAATAGGTATGAGTGAAAACAACCTGGAAGGTGCATGGGGTCATATCGGGATGGGATTCCTGACCGGGAAATATGTAAACGGATATGGCACTACTCCTCGTTTCTGGGTTCCGGATAATTACATTTCCACACACTATCGGGTAGCTCTCGAAGGAGCCGGTGAGGGTTGGGTTTACTATCCGAATGGTTGGAACTGGTATTCGCTTATCATAAAAGGAGACCGATACTTTATTGAAGAAAACGGCCAGTTGGTTGATGTAACAGACTATTCAGATGCACAGGGTGGTTATGCTTATGTATATCATGCCGACATAGATGACTACACGTATGATATGGTTGGCTTCGGTGCCGATATTAAGGATGTACGCTATCGCAATAATTTTGATGTAGGTGGTACGCAGGGATATATGTGCATCAAGTACAGAAATATTAACTACAGAAATCCCGGAAGAAAGACCGATCCGTATATGAGTAATAATATGGTCATCTTCCGTCTGAGTGATATTAGGTTGTTGCAGGCAGAAGTTGCATTGTATAAAAATGATTTGAGCACTGCTGCTGATGTCATCAACTATTTCAGGGACAGGAATAATTCATCCTCTGTAAGAGTGAAGGTATCAGATGGAAAGAGTGAGATCATGTATCAGTACATGATCGAAAGAGGCAGGGAAGTATTTCTGGAAGGTCAATTATATTTTGATTTGCTGAGAACCCGGATGTACAGAGAATTTATTCCATGGCTTTCTGATTCCCGTTTCCAAAATGAAGGATATTATTGGCCGATCATACCAACCCTTTTCAGAGACAATGGTAACCTGACTCAGACCCGTTACTGGAGAGGAAAAGTATAACTTGTAAACCATTATAATTAAAACTTTCAGAAATACAAATATGAAAAAACTTACTGGCAACCTGATAATGATGATTTGTGCCATTGCCATCTTTTCTTCATGTAAGAAAGATTATAAATCCGGAGGCAAGGTATCTGATCCTCATGTAAACATGACGACCTACGATTACCTGAAGTCGAACCCGCAATTCACTTCCTTTGTAAAGTTGATTGACAGGGCAGGGCTTAAAGATGTAATCAATGGTAATGTAACTGTATTCGTTACTACCAATTATGGTGTTGATGAATACCTCAAGGCAATGAAAAATAAACGCGCCATTGAATTGAATGATGAGAATATTACCTATACCCTTGACAGTATTCCACTTTGGAGACTGGACTCGCTCAAGACTTATATTTTTGATGGTAACCTGAACAGAGATCAATTGACTACTAAAGGAAAGTATTATCCAACAAAGTTTGGAACCATACCTGGTGTTCAGTTCAGGATACATCTTGACCGTGTGTATCAATACACCAACTACGTTGACTATGTAGATTATGTAGTGTATTCAAAAGTGATCGGTACACTTGATGAAGATGAACCGGATCCTACAAATATCCCTGATGACAAAGTGGATAAGGTAGCTTATGTCCAAACCTCCGGCATTATTACTACTAACGGAATTGTTCATGTTTTGGATGGATATCATCGATTATTTTTTAATGCCGATCCAATCCAATAATATTTATTAAGTCCAAAAAAAAATGAAATGAGAAAATTATTATTCGCGATATCAGCAATCACTTTCATCTGCATGTTTTCCTGCAAGAAAATTCCAAATGGGTTTTTAAGTCCTACGCTGCGATATACGACTCCGGATCTTTATTGTCAGCGCGGGCTGGCATTAGTACAGTCTGCAAAAATTTACCTCGACGGTTCCACACCGCCGGTTACTTTCGAAATCAAGAACCTGCGCGACAGTGCAGGGAAGGGGCTTCCACAGGAATTCAATACGAAATATGACATCACGGTTTTCAAGCCGGGGCAGTCATTCAATGTGGATACTGATACCACGCTTGCACTGCTCAATGCCAAGAGAGAAACAGTCAATGTGCTGCCATGGGAATTTAATAAGACCAGTGGTCAGTTGACATTCAACAAGGCTTCTCTGAATCTCCCATTGGGTATTTACAATTTTGACATCCAGGCTACCAACAGAACTACCACAAGATTTTATCCATCCTTTGGCAGGATACACGTAGTAGATCCTACAGAAGAGGATATGTTCCTGCTGGAAGATAACGTGAACAACGCGGCTGACTTGGCAGGAAATTTTGTTGCCGTAAAGAATCCTGTTTTCAAATTCACCAAGGTCTCATCAGAAGGTGCGCGAATTATCTTAAAGATTTCTGACAAGAATGGTGTTGCTTTCAATCCCAAAGCGGGAGAGATCATCAAACGTGGTGACAGGCCTACATTTGAAAGCTATGCACGATTCAATCCTGTTCAGTTTACTGACACAGCGCTCGTATGCGATTTTGAAGTAGCGCCATTTCCATTAGCGAAGTATATTGCTGGAGGTACCGATTGGGGACACCTGATTTATTATCGTATTCCTGAAACTCACATAGCGATGGATAATCTTGTAACAGGTCAATACAATGCAAACCTGCGCTTTGCGTTCACGATCAAATTGGAAGGGACTTATATTTTGGAATTCAAATTGCCGGACGCTGTAAGGATTCCTTAGCCTGTAAGTAATCACAAACCGAGTCGTTGAATTTTCTCGCAGATATGCTGTTGAAGTCTGCGTAAATATTGCTATGTCGTTTTATTGAGAGCGAATGCGGAAAGATCATTGCAGTAAATTGTTATCTTGCCGGTACATAATACTGATCAACTTTTACTGAAAATTTTTCAAACTCATGCTACAAATGAAAAAAATACTACCACTGCTAATCCTGTCTATTGTGATAGCCGGATCATCACAGGCTAAAGATTACATTCTCAAATCACCCGGAGGGAATAATGAATTACGAATCACTTGCGGAAGTGATATAGGATTTTCTCTTTGGAATAAGCAAAGCCGGGTTTTGTCGGTTAATAATGTTCGTTTGGATATTAAGAACATTGGAATTCTTGGAAGCAATCCTAAAGTACTGAAGGCGGAATTTTCCAAAGGCGATGAATTAATTAAAGTAACTGTTCCTACCAAATTCAGTACCATCAGGGATCAGTACAATCAATTGGAGATTGTATTCAAAGGCAATTACCGCCTTGTATTCAGAGCCTACGACAATGGAGTTGCATACCGGTTTGTTACAGATTTAAAGCAAGACTCAGTTTTGGTAAATACAGAAAATGTTTCATTCGCTCTTATCAATTCCGGAAATACGATTTGGCCTTATGAAGGGGTGAAACATGCGAACCCTTTCCTGTCGCATTTTGAATATTTATTCAAGGATATTCCTTACAATAAGATCGATTCAACAATTGCAGGATTGCCCATTTATTTTTCAGGTAGCAACAAAGTGAAAATCGTTTTTACTGAATCAGATCTTTTTGATTACCCAAATTTGTTTCTTCAAAATGATGGGCAACAATTACAGGCAAGGTTTCCTCATGTAATAACAAAACAAGAACGCGTGGGCGATCGTGGTATTAAAATTTTGGAGGAAGCAGATTACATTGCTAAGACATCCGGCAAGAGAGCTTATCCGTGGCGGTTGTGGATGGTGAATGATGATGATGCAGGATTGCTTACAAATACGCTGGTGTATCAGCTTGCGACACCTTCGGTAATTGGAAATACAGATTGGATAAAACCCGGAAAAGTAGCCTGGGACTGGTGGAATGCCAACAATATTTATGGTGTGAATTTCAAATCCGGCATCAACAATGAAACTTATAAATATTATATAGACTTTGCCTCTCAATTCGGATTGGAGTATATTATTTTAGATGAAGGATGGACAAGGAACACTCTTGACCTCATGCATCCCAATCCTGATATTAATATTCCCGAACTGGTAGCTTATGGGAAGAAAAAAAATGTTGATATTATTCTTTGGGTATTATGGAATCCACTGAATGAAAACATGGATGCCATTTTAGATCTGTACAAAAGCTGGGGTGTAAAGGGGATTAAGGTTGACTTCATGGCACGTGCGGAGCAATACATGGTGAACTTTTTCACCCGTACTGCGGCAGCATGTGCAAAGAGGGAATTGCTTGTCGATTTTCATGGTGCATACAAGCCTACCGGATTGCATCGCACCTATCCTAACGCGATTTCCTTCGAAGGAGTACATGGACTGGAAAATGACAAATGGGAATCTACCATCACGCCTGGACATGATGCCACACTTCCATTTACGCGAATGATGGCAGGCCCTATGGATTATACACCCGGTGCCATGCGCAATGCAGTCAAAGGGAACTTCCATCCTGTTTTTACTCAACCAATGAGTATGGGCACACGGGCACACCAGACCGCCTTGTATATATTGTATGAAAGCCCCCTGCAAATGCTGGCAGATAATCCTTCCAATTTTCTTCAAGATGAAACATACACACGATATCTCTCTCAGATGCCGGTAACATGGGAAGACACCAGGGTGTTATTTGCTGATGCAGGCAAGGCAGTGATCATTGCACGCAAACATGGAGATAAATGGTATATCGGCGGTATCACTGACTGGGAGCCGTTTTCCAAAGAAGTGCATCTTGATTTTCTGGAGGATGGCAATTATAAAGCCTCAATCCTTTCTGATGGCATCAATGCCAACCAGATGGGAGAAGATTATCATTTAGAAAATATATCAGTAAACAAAATGTCAAGGCTCAAGATCAATATGGCTTCGGGTGGTGGTTTCACGGCTGTGATTTCTTCGGATTAATGTGCCAAAGAGATAAAATAATGAATGGCTGAATAAATAAGGTAATAAGGTTGGATTTACGTAATCATTGCAGTGCTATTAAGGTTATAAGGTTTGAAAAGGATTGAGCCAAATACCTTAATACCTTAGTAGAAACAGTTTAATGACAAATCTGAAACTTTATTATCTTATTAATTTACATAAGGAACCGGGTATATTTCAAATGGATAAAAAAGGAATTTTTAAAAACACAATTTTGCCCCTTGCCAATCATAAATCCAAGAAGGAATCTATTGAGATGCTTACCAAAATTTATTCATCATTCAATTTCAATAATGTCAAATAGAACTATTACCAAATATGCGGCAACAGTATTCTTTGTACTCTTTTTTGTTTCGGAAGTAAACATGGGAAATGCTCAGACCAATATTTCTATCGCAAATAGTATTAGTAAAAAGGAATTGTATCTCCCGGAAAAAATCGGGCAGGTGCCGGACAGTAATGACTTTAATGATAATAACAGCGCATACAGTTATCAACGAATGGTACAGGGTGATGACATTGCTATATTCTGGAACAAGGAATATGGTGATGATCCGCTGCTGAATCCTGATGTGAATAAGCGGTTTGATGTAAAAAGAATGCTGTCAGAGTGTGAGCGGTTTTATGACTATTATGTGAATGTGCTGAAGATGGTGCGCAAGGGAAATTCTGTGAGTGATAAATACAAGGTAATTATTTTCGTGTTTGGAGGAAGTGATAACACGGCTTACGGAGGAGGAGAGGAAGATAAGGTGGGCGTATTGTGGACTCCGGCTACCCGAATCAACAAAGAGCCTTTTGGTGTGCTCGCTCACGAGTTAGGACACACATTTCAATATCTTGCCCATGCCGATAATGGTACAGGCCCCAGGGGATCGATAATGGAAATGTCGGCGCAATACATGCTCTGGCAGGTATATCCCGAATGGATGACTTTTGAAAACTATCACCTGGTAGATTTTATGAAGCAAACGCACCTTGCCTTTCTGCATCCAGCGAACATGTATCACTCTCCCTACGTCCTCGAATATTGGTCAGAAAAACATGGCAAAGAATTTTTTGGAAACTTGTGCAGGGCAACACAAAAAGACGAAGACCCGGTAATGACCTATAAGAGAATGAACAATCTGACCCAGGAGCAATTCAATGATGAAATGTTTGATGCATGTCGCAGGTTCATTACATGGGACATGAAAAGAATCGATAAAGTAGCCAGGGCTTATGCCAATCAGCATCTGAGCCATCTTGTTGATGCCGGAAATGGATGGTACCGTATTGCACCATCCAATTGCCCTCAGAATTATGGATACAATGGAATAAAGTTGAAAGTGCCTGCGCCCGGGACTGAGGTTAGTCTTAATTTTGAAGGCATTGCAGGCGCTGATGGTTATAATAAGGTGAAAACAGATAAAGCCGGATGGCGGTATGGTTTTGTAGCTTCATTAAAGAATGGGGATCGGGTTTATGGAAAGATGAACAAAGCTTCTAAAGGTGAATCCACTTTCAAAGTGCCTGATAATACTGCCTACCTCTGGCTGGTAGTAAGCGGAGCACCAACGGAGCACTGGCCGGTAATCATGAGAAGGGGAAACTCAGGCAATGATGCGGAAGAACAATGGCCTTATCAAATAAAATTATCCGGAACTACATTGGATGACTCAGTGATAAGCGAAAAATGATAGCAGGAAAATTCATTCCTTAACTCAGGCAAACCGGCATTCGATTTATAAAGTTTCTCCCACCTGCTCTAAAAATCTTTTTTGATAGATGCTTGGCGATGTGCCAATAACGGTCTTGAATACACGATTAAAATTGGTAACACTCTTGAACCCGCATTCATAGGCAATGTTGGATATCTGTGCTTCATCTTTTTCGGCAACCAGTTTCTTACAGGCTTCATTCACTCTCAATTCATTTAAGAAAGAAACAAAAGTTTTACCGGTATGTTTTTTGAAATATCGGCAAAAAGCAGGTGGCGTAAAGAATGCCTGCTCTGCAACTTCTTCAAGCGTTATTTCATTTTCGAAATTCTTCAGGATAAAATCGTAGATCAATTGTATCCTTCGTGATTTTTCTTCGGGATAAGGTTCTGAATCACTTTTGGCAGATAAAGGTGTCAGGCTCTCTTTGATTGAATACATGGTATAAATCAATAAAAGAAATAAGGACATTCTTACGGCTCCTTTTGAACTTCGAAGCTCGTTAATCTTTTCAGCGAGTTTTACTTTCTGGTCATCCGGAATTTTGAAGCCGCACATGCTGTTTTTCAAAAATGAATGTAACGTATTTAGTTCCGGAAGGCTGAACACTGCATTGAGCGGCCCCTGGGGATTGAAGAAGACTGAGAGTCCTTTGATTGTTTTTTTGCTACCATCAGGAAGGTATTCTTCATCATTTTTAAATACATGAGGTTGATTGGCGCCCAGCAGAAAAATATCACCTTCATTAAATCTAAAGATATTATGATCGGCAATTAATGTTCCGTTGCCACTGATGACCCACATGAGTTGAAACTCCTTATGCCTGTGCAGATGAGGATAGAACTGAGGACCTGAATAGTCTTCAAAAATGATGGTCTTCTCGTGAGAAACCGGTATGGTAAAGGGTATTGGCTCCATTGAGATTGTTTTTGTAGGCCGGGAATTCATTTTGGTAATGAACAGCATCAGAATTCCGAATTCTTAAAGTTTTTTAAAAATAACCAATTTGAATTAAAGCCTGCTTCGCAAATTTAAGCCAATTCATCTTCCTGATTCACTTATAAGTTTCGAATGGTGTATTTTAGAATGTCTCTTGTTACCATAGGTACATTTTTTTAAATGTGGCTAAAGCCACTTTATCCGGTAGCTTTTAATCCGTCAGCTAAAGCAGACGGCAGTGGTTGGATTTCAATTTATTGCTGTTGCTTTTAAGCAACGGACAATGATTAAGTATAAATTGGCTTTAGCCACATATACAAATGTGTCTTTTTCCGCATGATGTTCCAAATTGAAGCCCAGTACTGCGAATTAGCTTTTCCAAAATCACCATCTGCTGATTTTTTTGCTTTCCAATTTTCCTTTATGTGAATGTTGGTATCGAACATCACAGGCGGATGTTTTCACCCGCCTGCAGAATAGTATGTGAAAATATAATCCCGTTATGCTTGTACTAAATTCCCTTTTGTGATACCCAGTTTTGAAAGATCAGGACGATTGATTCTACCGTCATCAATTATTTTTTCAATACGCTTCTTTTCTTCTCCTTCTAATTGTAACCTTGGTGCACGCACAAACGGAGTGCTGATTCCTTCTGCAGTGGCTGCGAGTTTGATATACTGAACAAGGCGCGGGTGAATATCCAGTTCGAGGAGTGGCATGAACCAGCGATATATTTTCAGTGCTTCATCTAACCGGCCTGCCTTCACTAATTCAAAAATTGCAACTGTCTCATAAGGGAATGCGTTCACTAACCCGGCTATCAGGCCTTGCCCGCCAAGCAATTGGGTTTCCATTGAAATAGTATCTACGCCACCGAGTATTTTAAAACGATCACCAAAACGATTGATCATCCGCGTAACGTTTGTCAGGTCTCTTGTAGATTCTTTGACAGCCTGGATGGTTGACTGGTTTTCTAATGCAGCAAACATATCCACCGTTACATGAGTACCGTAATCTACAGGATTGTTATAAATCAAAATTGGAAGAGGGGTTGCAGACGCCACTGCTGAAAAATAAGTAACCACTTCCCTTTCAGATGCCTTGTACATCAAGGGGGGGAGCAACATCAGACCATCAACTCCGGCATTCTCTGCTTCCTTTGCAAATCGGATTGCATTGTGTGTCGATGACTCTGCCAGGTTTACAAGAACGGGAATATCAGTAGGAAGATTTGCTTTTGCACATTTTGCCAAATCAAAAATTTCACTGTCTTGCAATGTGCTTGCCTCACCAAGAGATCCTCCGATGACTACCCCTTTGATTCCGGCATCAGTCTGAACTTTCAGATTTTTTATGAACATGTCAAAATCAATTGCCCCATTTTCATGAAATGGAGTCAACAGTGCCGGGTAAATTCCGTCCCATTTTACTTTGGTCTGTGTCATGATAT
Source organism: Chitinophagaceae bacterium (assembly GCA_039811325.1). Taxonomy (GTDB): domain Bacteria; phylum Bacteroidota; class Bacteroidia; order Chitinophagales; family Chitinophagaceae; genus Ginsengibacter. The sequence goes on from JBDHYH010000085.1 coordinate 10,004, forward strand.
TTGTTTATAAGTTTTTAAACTTGATTTCTTGCTACTGCTAATAATAGCAAGTGTTGAATGCAAAATTAAATCTGAGTCAAGTCTTATCATTTACAGGAATTGATTAACTATACTAATATTTTGCCTTTATTGTTGAGGAGGAAACACAATCATGGTTAAGATTCAGTTTTTGAGCGTCAATACCTGGCAACTTTGATATAACATTTAATGGGCAGGAAGTTCAAGGTTTAGAGGCCTTATACAGAAAACTTCACTATTCTTATTCGAATATGGATACCATTGATTCAATTATCCTATTTTTATCCATTATGACAAGGGAGGAAAAATTTATGATGGAAGCCATCCGGCTTTCAGAGTATGCGGTGGCCAACAATGAAGGTGGACCATTCGGTTGTGTGATCGTGAAAGATGGTCAGATTATCGGACAAGGTTACAACCGTGTGCTGGCAACGAATGACCCTACTTCCCACGCCGAAGTAGTTGCTATCAGAGATGCCTGTAAAAATCTCAATTCATTTCAATTAGATGGCTGCGAAGTTTTCACGAGTTGTGAACCTTGCCCCATGTGCCTCGGTGCCATCTATTGGGCCAGACCCAAGGTTGTCTATTTTGCTAATACAAAAGAAGATGCTTCGGCAGGAGGATTTGATGACAGTTTTATTTATGAAGAAATAGAAAAACCGATCTCTGGCAGGAGCATTCCTTTTCATGAGCTAAGAATTGAAAAAGCGGCCGATGCCTTCCGGCAATGGATGCAAAAAAATGATAAAACACTTTATTAATCCCCATTATTGAAAGATTATGTCCTGCAAATTTGAAATACCTTTTACAGAACCGGTAGCAACTGCTGTAGCTAAAGCGCGTCATGCCGTAGAGTCTCAAAACGGAACTTTTAACGGAGATGAAAGTTCAGGAAATTTTGAACTCAACGTTTTTGGAAACAATATCAAAGGCAACTATACCATTAACGGTCAGTTACTCAATCTCGAAGTAACGGATAAGCCATTCTTTGTACCGTGCAGCATGATAGAGAGTTTTCTGCAAAAGCAAATCTCTTAGTCATGCTGATTGATGATTCTTTGAAAGTAATTTGTGAATCTTGCTGATAAGGTCGTTGATTTCAAAAGGTTTTGAAACAAATTCATCAGCGCCAAATTCATATATGGCCGTTTCGGCAAGCCTGGGATACCCCGACAAAACCAGGATTGGAATGTGCCTGGTAAAAGGAGAAGATTTGAGTTTGTTGCAGATTTGAAATCCGTCAATATCGCCCAGAAACACATCTGCCATGATCAGTTGAGGGTTGAAACTTTTCATTTGATTAGAAGCTTCTTCCCAGTTGAGACAAGTCGCTACATCGAACCCCTTCCTTTGCAGGAAACCTTTGGTCACCACCAAAAGGTCTTTGTCATCATCAATCATCAGGATCCTGGGCATGATGTATGAATATCAAAAAGTGTGCACTTTTCTGTTAGGATTTATTTTCATTACAAATAATTTACAAAGCATCTGAATGGGCAGGGAAGTTGTCCGGTCATATTAAATAATTGTTGCTTTTCATTGAAGACTATCATCAATAAGAATTGAAAATTAATTTGACCTGCGAATGTGTATTTTTGAATCATGCTGCTTGTCCTTTGCACACAAAATTCACCGAGAATATCATATACAATAAGCTGGATTTGCAGCCGGTGGAACATGCCTTTTCAGATTACAGAAAGCATTGAGGTCTTTTCAGAATTTTCAGGCGCGAAAATCAGCTACCACAACGGATACAAGGGAACATCTTCAATTGCCATAATTCCTTCGGGGCTATTGTCAGATACCGGAGTGAAACAGATCGAATTGAACTTTGGAAAAATTAGTGAAATGCCTGTGCTATTCAGAAATGAAAGTGCTTTTGGCTTTGACGTGTTAAGTGCTGTATTTTATATGTTAAGCAGGTATGAAGAATATTTGTCATTTCAGCCTGATGTTCATGGCAGGTTCCCGGCCAGGTGTTCTGCCGCGGTTTCTCACAATTTTATTCAAGTGCCGGTAGCCGACTTATGGGTAGAGCATTTGAGATTGGCTTTGTTGAAAGAATTTCCCGGAATTGAACTTCTGCAGAGTCAATTTGAGTCTATACTTACTTATGATATTGATCAGGCATTTAAGTACCTTGGCAAAGCCTGGCTTCGAAGTTTGGGAGGAATAGTGAAGGATTTGAGTACCTTTTCATTCAGTAACGTTATGGATCGGCTTAAAGTGATGGTAGGTAATAAGAAAGATCCATGGGATTCTTATTCGGATGTAATGATGTGTAATAAGGACTCTGAATCAAAGTCAATATTCTTTTTTCCGGCGGGCAGCCGATCCAACTATGACAAGAATTTTCAACCTGATCAGCCTTTTGTTTCTAAACTTATTCAATTTCTAAAGGATTCAACAGAGATTGGCCTGCATCCTTCTTATTATTCCAGCGAAAATCCGGAACTGTTTGCTGTTGAAAAAAAGAAACTTGAAAAAGCGACGGGTTCTGAGATTGCTTCATCAAGGCAACACTTCCTGAAGTTCAAATTGCCTGATACTTACCGTTCCCTGATTGAATGTGGTATCACCAAAGATTTTTCGATGACATTTCCGGAGACACCAGGCTTCAGGGCGGGTACAGCACGGCCATTTTATTTTTATGATTTGAAAAATGAATCTGCCACTTTGTTGCAATTATTTCCGTCCTGTTGCATGGATTCTACATTTATCCACTACTGCAATACCACCCCGGACGCAGCACTGGAAGAAATGAAATATTTTCTGAGAACAGTATTTGAAAACAAGGGGGTATTTATCCCAATATTTCACAATCATACTTTTGAGGATAAGAAGTGGATGGGAGTGCATGAGAAAATCATTCTTGAAATTCGAAATAGAATAAATAAACTTGAGAAGTAAACTGATACTATGGATCAAACTCAACTGAATTAGTAAATCTTTTTCAACAATTGCCTGATAAATTACATATCGTTTCTCTTGACGTTCCCTTCCCACTTGATTATGGCGGCGTGATTGATATTTTCTATAAAATAAAATATCTTCACCAGGCAGGTGTAAGTATCACGCTTCATTGTTTTGAATATGGCAGGGGTGAACAGCCTGAACTTGAAAAATATTGTGAAGCCGTTTATTATTATCCCCGGAGAAAAGGTATAAATCTCTCACTTCCTTACATTGTATCATCCCGGCAAAACAAATTGCTTAGAAAGAGGTTAATGGATGCTGATGGTACTTTATTTTTGGAAGGTATTCACTGTACATTTTATTTACAAAATGGTGACCTGAAAAATAAAAATGTTTGGGTACGAATACATAATGTGGAATATGAATACTACCACAAGCTCTATCTGTCAGCCAAACAGCCTTTCAGGAAAATCTATTATTACCTGGAGGCACGTTTGCTAAAACGATATGAAAGTAAACTTGCTGTAGGAAACGCATTACTTGCCGTGAGCCGGGCGGATGCTGATGTGTACAGGTCGTTAGGCGCTGAAAATATTCAGGTAATGCCACTTTTTTTGGGTAGCACTGAAGTTAGTTCTGTTTCAGGAAAGGGAAATTACTGCCTTTATCACGGTAATCTCTCTGTTGATGAAAATGAAGCTGCAGTTACTTATCTGATCAAAGATGTTTTTGCCGGAATGGAAATTTCATTAAAAGTTGCCGGAAAAAATCCTTCGTCCAGGTTAGCTAAGTTGTGTAGCGATTATAATATCCAATTAATAGCAAACCCGGGCGACGAGCAATTAAGGGAAATTATCAGAAATGCACACATTCATGTGTTGCCATCTTTGAATAATACGGGAGTGAAATTGAAACTAATCCATGCGCTTCTGCAAGGCAGATTTATTGTTACCAATGAGAGTGCTGTACAAAAAGAAAACTGGGCATCAGAATGTTCGATTGTGAAAACATTGGAGGAGTTCAAACAGACAATTGGTAAACTGATGGCACAATCTTTTACAGATCAAATGATCATTCAACGTGAGAAAATAATGAAAGAAAATTTTGATTCAGAAAGGAATGCTCAATGGTTGATTCGCAGGCTATTCAACTGACCGGAACGGATGCATGGTCGATCACTTTTCCATTTTCAGTTTTTATCGTTCTACCCGGAAACTTTTGAATGACGCGGTAATCGTGTGTAGCCATGATGATAGCAGTACCGTAGTCTTTGGAAATACTCAGGATTACTTTCATTACTTCATCGGAGGTTTCCGGATCAAGGTTACCGGTAGGTTCATCAGCCAGCAATAGGCGGGGAGAATTGAGCAGAGCCCTGGCAATACCGACTCTTTGCTGTTCTCCGCCACTCAGCTCGAATGGCATCTTGAATCCTTTTGTATTAAGCCCTACTTTAGTGAGTACATCTTCTATTTTTTCTTCCATCAGTTTCTTGTCTTTCCAGCCTGTGGCTCTCAATACAAAGTGGAGATTTTCATTTACGTTTCTATCGGTCAACAATTGAAAATCCTGGAATACTACCCCGAGATTTCGCCTGAGAAATGGTAATCTCTTCCAGTTCATGATTCTCAGGTCATGGTCAGCTACTTTGCCTTCACCTTCTTTTAAATCCAGGTCACCATAGAGCGTTTTTAAAAGTGAACTTTTGCCGGTACCGGTCTTTCCTACGAGGTAAACAAATTCGCCTTTATCTACTTCAATATTTACATTACTTAAAATAAGAGAATTGCCCTGGTAGATGTTTACGTTTTTTAGACTCACAATTGGTTCGGCCATGTCAGTTGCTTAATTGTTGAATGTGGTAAAGTTATTCTTATAATAATATTATTCATTCCCTGAGCGGGAGATGGGTGGCAAATTAACAAATATTAAGTAATGGGCCTACCTCTGAAAGTGCATTCCAAAATGAATATCTTTGACGCCGCCTGAATAATTATTATGGACAATCATTACTTGCAGTTAGATGCCGGACTGCTTACTTTTTCTCAGATAAAAGACTATGTTGAACAAGGGCGCAAAGTTTCTGTTACAGAAACTGCGCAGAAAGCAATCAGTAAATGCCGTCAATACCTTGATGGTAAAATCGGCAGTAGTGATGCTTTGTTTTATGGTATCAATACGGGTTTTGGTTTTTTGCAAAATGTAAGAATAGATAAAGATCAACTCAATAAGCTGCAGGACAACCTCATCAAATCTCATTCATGCGGAATGGGAGAGGAGGTGCCTTCGGAAATCGTGAGATTAATGCTCATGCTGAAAATAAAATCTCTGAGCTACGGGTATTCAGGAGTATCCATTGATATTGTGATGAGGCTCGCTGAAATGCACAATGAAAATGTGTTGCCCGTTGTATATACTAAAGGCTCTTTAGGAGCCTCAGGAGACCTTGCACCTTTAAGCCATCTGTCCCTGCCTTTAATTGGACTTGGCGAAGTGATATTTAATGGACAGAAAGGTCCTTCTGCAGGTATTCTAAAGGCTTTTGATTGGAAGCCGCTGCAATTACAAAGCAAGGAAGGTCTGGCTTTGATCAACGGCACACAGTTTATGAGTGCTTATGGAATGTATTGCCTTGTATTGGCTGATAAACTCATGAAATGGGCAGATGTAATTTCGGCTATTTCAATGGAGGCTTACCAATGCAATTCTGATTTCTTAAACGATCATATACATAAGATACGTCCTCACCAGGGACAGCTTTCCACAGCTACGGTTATACGTAAAATACTTGAAGGAAGCAGCATCGCATCGAAAGAGAAACAACAGGTACAGGATCCCTATTCATTCAGATGCATCCCACAGGTGCATGGCGCATCTAAGGATACTTTTGATTTTGTACTGAATACATTCCTGACAGAAATAAATTCTGTAACTGACAATCCCAATATTTTCCCTGATGATGATTTGATCCTTAGTGGTGGAAATTTTCATGGCCAACCACTGGCTCTTGGCCTGGATTACCTCGCTATCGCAATGAGCGAACTGGGGAATATTTCTGAAAGAAGGAGTTATCAATTGCTCAGTGGTTTGAGGGGACTCCCACTTTTCCTGGTTCACAATCATGGATTGAATTCCGGGATGATGATTCCTCAATACACTGCTGCGTCATTTGTGAGTGAAAACAAACAATTGTGTACACCTGCAAGTGTGGACTCTATCACTTCTTCCAACAACCAGGAAGATCATGTAAGTATGGGAGCCAATGCAGCAACTAAATGTTTGAAGGTGCTGAATAACCTGGAGCAGATATTGGCTATTGAGTTATTGACAGCGTGCCAGGCATTGGATTTTGTAAGGCCTCTGAAGTCTTCTGACTATTTGGAGAATTTGTTTAGCGCATATCGAAAGGAAGTTTCTTTTAATGAAACAGATCGGGTATTGCATGATGATATGATCAGTTCAGTACAATTCCTGAGAACATTCAAATTGTAAATTTTATAATCAAATGAAAAGACATTACGATCCCGTAAAGTATAAGACTCCAACCGGTACAGAGTTAACCTGTAAAGGATGGACGCAGGAAGCCGCCTTACGCATGCTGCTGAATAATCTGAACCCTGAAGTAGCTGAGAAGCCTGATGAACTGATTGTGTATGGCGGCCGGGGAAAGGCTGCAAGAAATTTTGAATGCCTGGATAAAATCATAGAATCCCTGAAAGTGGTGGAAAACAATGAATCGTTACTCATTCAAAGTGGGAAGCCGGTTGCCATCATGCCTACCCATGAAAACTCACCACGAGTGCTGATTTCTAATTCCCAATTGGTACCCAAATGGGCTACGTGGGAACATTTTGATGAGTTGGAGAAAAAAGGATTGATGATGTATGGGCAAATGACAGCAGGTTCCTGGATATATATTGGTAGCCAGGGAATAGTGCAAGGTACCTATGAGACATTTGCTGAAATAGCCCGAAGAAAATTTAATGACACACTTAAAGGAACCCTGAGTGTGACAGCAGGGCTGGGAGGAATGGGAGGCGCTCAACCTCTTGCTATTACTATGAGCGGCGGTGTATGCCTTGCTGCCGAAGTGGAGAAGTGGCGTATCGAGAAAAGGATTGAAACAAAGTATTTAGATGAATATTTCACGGATGTTGATTTGGCTATTGACAAGGCTGTAGCTGCAAAGAAGGAAGGAAAAGCGTGGAGCATTGCGGTACTTTGTAATGCTGTTGAATTGCTTGAAAGATTGAAAGAAAGAAAAATAGAAGTAGAAATTCTTACTGACCAGACCTCCGCCCATGATCCTCTTGTTGGTTACATTCCGGAAGGACTGACAATAGCTGAGGCAGATGAGTTACGTACCAGGAATTCGGAAGAATATCTAAAGCGTTCTTATGCTACCATGAAGAAGCATGTGCAATTAATGATCGACTTGATGAATGCGGGTGCAGAAACCTTTGATTATGGAAATAATCTGAGAGCGAGAGCTCAGGAGGCAGGTTTGGAGAATGCATTTGCATTTCCGGGTTTTGTCCCTGCTTATATCAGGCCATTATTTTGCGAAGGCAAAGGCCCGTTTAGATGGGCAGCATTGAGTGGTGATCCTAACGATATTCATGAAACGGACAAGGTTATTGCTCAACTATTTCCTGAAAATAAGAGTCTCTTGCGCTGGTTGAAATTGGCTGCGGAGAAAATCGCCTTTCAAGGCTTGCCTGCAAGAATATGCTGGTTGGGTCAGGGCGAACGTGAGAAAGCAGGATTGGCTTTTAATGAATTGGTTCGCACAGGAAAAGTGAAAGCACCTATTGTAATAGGCCGGGATCATTTGGATACCGGTTC
>JBDHYH010000086.1:0-17517 GCA_039811325.1 Chitinophagaceae bacterium
GTGGCTGAGGATAAAAAGAATGAATTCACTTAAATTTGTTTCCATTCTATATTCTATAATTGACAATGAATACCAAAAAGAAAATACTGATCATTGATGATGATCTGGATATGTGTGTTTTGTTGAGCAGTTTCTTGAACAAGAAGGGTTACGAAACTAGCGCGGCACACAATGCAGCCAAAGGACTGGCAAAATTTAACGAAGAACATTTTGATATCGTGTTATGCGATTTCAGGTTGGGTGATAAAGATGGGAAAGATGTTTTGCTGAAAATAAAAGATATCAGGCCTGCTACTGTTGTTATCATCATTACGGGATATTCAGATATCAAAATTGCAGTGGATGTCATCAAGCATGGTGCTTTTGATTATATCACCAAGCCGCTCATTCCGGATGAAGTATTGAATGTAATTGAAAAGGCCGGGAACGTACCGGTGCAGGAAAAGGAAAAGAAAGAGTCTGAAGCGGTATTAAGGCCGGAAAATGCGGTAGCAAGAGAAGTGCATGTAAGCGATGACTACCTGATGGGAGAAGACGATTCCATTCTTCGGGTATTTAACCAGGTAGGGATTGTGGCCAATACCAATTATAGTGTGATATTATATGGTGAGAGCGGAACGGGCAAGGAAGTGATTGCAAAGACCATTCATGAAAATAGCCCAAGAAGAAATGCACCATTCATAGCAATGGATTGCGGAACACTTTCCAAAGAGCTGGCCGGGAGTGAATTATTTGGACATGTGAAAGGAGCATTTACAGGTGCGGTGACAGATAAAGTCGGTCATTTTGAATTGGCCAATGGTGGTACATTATTTCTCGATGAGGTGGCCAACCTAAGCAGGGAAGTGCAGGCTTCACTGCTGAGAGTGATCCAGGAAAGAAAATTTAAACGCATTGGAGGTACAAAAGAAAATGATGTGGATGTACGCATCATCGTAGCAAGTAACGAAAACCTGCAGGAAGCATATCAGAAAGGAAAATTCAGAGAAGATCTCTACCACAGGTTCAATGAATTTTCCATTAAACTGCCCCCGTTGCGTGAAAGGAATAATGACATTCTTTTGTTTGCGGATTTTTTTCTGGAAAAAACGAACAGGGAGTTGGGAAAAAGTATTGAAGGATATGAGGATGAGGTAAAAGAAATTTTTATGCATTATCCCTGGCCAGGCAACCTGCGTGAATTACGGAATGTAGTTCGTCGCGCGGCACTTTTGACGGCGGGAGGATTCATTTCGAAGAATGTACTTCCCTGGGAGATTACGCAATCACTTTCTGAAAAAAATAATACTTCTTCCAGATCAGTGGATGAACCAGGTGCTGCCATAGAAGAGAAGGGTGTGGATCTCAGAGATGCTGCCGCAAAAGCCGAATACGACACCATCATGAGTGTATTAAAGGAAGTAAACTTCAATAAGACGAAAGCAGCAGAAATTTTGAAGATAGACCGGAAGACACTTTATAATAAGATCAAGATTTTTGAATCGATGTGAGCAGGAAGTTGTTTGGTTGATCGTTCCAGGTTGCTGAGCTTGCCGAAGCATGGTTGCTGAGCCTGTCAGACGAAGCCAGGGCTTGTCTGACTCAGGCCGAAGTGTCAGAGTTTTGAATACTGACCGAAGCGTCAGTACCGAAGCGTCAGTACCGAAGGGTTATTCGTTGTCGTCAACCCGAACTTGTTTCGGATTCTTCCCAGTTTCCAGAGGAGCGATTTGACTAATTTATAATTTGCAATTCACCATTCAAAAATCATAATCTCTCTTTGATGCATTCCACCTGATGCCAATATTGAAATAAGTGACAGGATCTAATTCGGTTTCTTTTCTAAATAAAATGTTTCCTTCAAGAAACAGGTTCTCTTTCAATTCATACCCGATAGTAGCAGCCATGTTCAGAACTTTGATTTTCCTCCCATTGCCTACATAATACCCAAAAGTGTTACTGCGAGTCGTGTACAATTCGGAAATATTTCCACCATAGTTTTCACCAAGTGTATCCAATCCTTTGTAATAATAAATAGCCCTTGCATCAAAATACCATTTGGGTAGTGGCTGGTACCTTATCGTTCCGAGAAACTCCTGGAAGTTCGCTCCCAAAGGATGTGCAAGCGGGAGATTGTAGTGCGCATAATTTGCCACTGAATCATAATGTGTATAAGTAAATGGCCGTACGCGATTCATCTCGAATTGCAAGTCTAAATTCTTGAGATTAAATGCATCCACATATTTCACACCCAATTGCCATCCATATTTGTTAGCCCAATAACCGGTGTTTTTGGTAATTTCCTTCAACAGGAATTCATCTAATAGCAATTGTCCGTAAAACTGGAAACGTTTCATAGCATTGGCTTTGAAGTCAATACCTGCCAATGCATTGTCAGGACTTCCGACCGTACCTTCAATGTGTCGCAGGAATATGATGGGATTCAGGTATTCGAAGTCAAACCGGTTCTTTCTCCCAAATATGACACTTTCAAACAAACCTACATTCAACCATTTTGTTACGTTCATGCTCAGGTGATGCATAGCTGCATATTTCCTGTCCAGCAGGTGATCGCCTGTCTTCACAAAGTCAGGCATCAGTTCCATGAAGAGATTCTGATAGTTGAGTTTCCAGATTCTCGTATTTAGTTTTAGGAATAAATAGCTATCGCCAAAATCGTCGAGAAACAAACTCCGGTATCCATTACCGATAAAATTTTTATCATAGCCAAACTGCACATCGATATATTTTGTTACGTTGAATGTGAAGTAACCTCTCCCGTCAAAATAGTCATAGGCATTATTCTTAAAACGTTTATAAAAACCTACTCCGGGTACCGCCCGATGGTCAGCTACATATTCTCTGAAAAACTCAGGCCCTCGCTCCTGGTTGTCTGTTATGGTCGAAGAAAATCCGATTTTGTTTGCGATTCTTCCTCGAAGAGTTACGCCTCTCTTGTTATAAAATATGGACTGGCTTTCATTACCACCGCCACCATATTGGAAAGAGATCACCGGATTTACTACCAGGTAAAAATCTTTTTTATCTACTTCCAGCAGATTTGGTTTTGTTGTATAAAAAGTTTTCAGAATGGGAGTTTTGCTTTGAAAAGACACTTTATCTCCGGTTACCCACTCAGCATTATCCATCAGTAAAGAGTGGATGTTATATTTATCTACTTCAGAAAGAGAAAGGTCTCCATTACGATACAAGCTATCAGCTTGTTCGGCTGCCTGCACAGCATAGCGGCGGCTAAATGGTTTAATGGTACTAAAGTTTAGATCACTATTTTTGCCCTGCTTTATTTCCAGCCGGTTCAGGAGTGGATAGGCTTTGTTTCCTTCAGGCAGATAAGTAGTTTGGCAAAGGGTGTGGATGGGGATGCAGAATGCTATGGCAAGTGCAAGGCCGGAAAATTTTCGCATGGGATATAATATACTGTGTATGCAAAATACTCTTTTTAAAAATATATCGGTTGTCAATGAAGGGAAAATATTCTCTGCCGATGTGTATGTAAAGAATGGAAGGATAGAAAAGATAGGCACAAATATTTCAGTGAATGAAAATGTACACGAGATTGCCGGCGATGGGTTACACCTGTTACCAGGCGCAATTGACGACCAGGTTCATTTTCGCGAACCCGGCCTCACACACAAGGCAAATATCCTTACGGAAAGCAGGGCTGCAGTTGCCGGAGGCGTTACTTCATTTATGGAAATGCCGAATACGATACCCAATGCGCTGACTTTGGAATTACTGGAGGATAAATACAGGATTGCCCAAAACAGTTCTCTGGCTAACTACAGTTTTTACATGGGTGTCAGCAATACCAACTCAGAAGAAGTATTGCGTACAAATAATTTGAAAGACACTATCTGCGGTGTGAAAATATTTTTAGGCTCCAGTACAGGTAATATGCTGGTGGATGATGAACCTTCTCTCCACAAAATATTTAAGAACAGTGAACTGCTGATCGCTACGCATTGTGAAGATGAAAAGATCATACGGCAGAATTATGAAGCAATAAAGCAGAAGAAACCGGATTTAGCACCTGCTGACCATCCGGTGATCCGCAACGAGAATGCATGTTTTGTTTCTTCATCATTTGCAGTGTCACTTGCTAAGAAATACCAGACCCGCCTGCATGTGCTCCACATCACTACCGCAAAAGAATTGAGTTTATTCAGTAATGATATTCCACTCAAAGAGAAACGTATTACCTCCGAAGTATGCGTCCATCATTTGCATTTCACCGCTGATGATTATGAAAAGTTAGGATACCAGATCAAGTGTAACCCCGCGATAAAGGATAAAGAACATCGCGAAGCCTTATGGAAAGGATTGTTAGATGGCCATCTCGACGTGATAGCCACAGACCATGCACCACACCTGATGGAGGAAAAACAACCTCCTTATGAGAAAGCACATTCGGGGCTGCCACTCGTACAACATCCCTTGCTGCTCATGCTGCATTATTACAAAGAAGGAAGGATAACATTGGAGAAGATTGTCGAAAAAATGAGCCATGCAGTTGCTGACTGCTTTTTGATTCAGGAAAGAGGCTATATCCGTGAAGGGTACTTTGCTGACCTGGTAGTAGGCAATCTCAATAAGACTTCAACAGTTCAAAATTCAGGTCTTCTTTATAAATGTGGATGGAGCCCTCTTGAAGGATTTATGTTTCCTGCTTCCATTGAAAAGACTTTTGTAAATGGGAATTGCGTGTATGACAATGGAAGCCTGCAGGAAGTGCAGAATGGTGCAAGGCTTACGTTTGACAGATAGGCCATAATGTGAGTTTTCAAAATAGAGGGTACATGATTTTTTAATTATGAACTGTTAATGAGAAAGCCAACCGGAATCTCAAATCTGAACAAGGGACGCTTCGGCAGGCTCAGCAACTATTCTTCGGTACTGACACTTTGGTCAGTATTCAAAACTCGGACGCTTCGGTCTGAGTCAGACAAACCCTGGCTTCGTCTGACAAGCTCAGCAACCCATGCTTCGGCAAGCTCAGTGATCAGAAACAATCCACAATCAAACAATGACCTTCCATCTTCAAACAAAAAAACTTAATTTCGGATTCTAAATAGTTGTTTATCTAACTAAATTTTTATGTTACATAAAAGATCAATAAATACTGTTGCCGTGCTAGGGAGCGGTGTTATGGGAAGCAGGATAGCCTGCCTGTTTGCAGGTATTGGAGTTAAGGTGTTGTTGCTCGACATTCCACCAAAGGAGTTGAATGAAGAGGAAACCAAAAAGAAATTGACACTCGACAGCAAAGTAGTCAGGAATCGTATTGTCAACGATTCACTCAAAGCTACTGTGAAGTCCAATCCATCCCCGGTATTCACTGCTACCGATGTACATCGCATCTCCACCGGAAATTTTGATGACAACCTGAAAGACATTGCTGATGCCGACTGGATCATTGAAGTAGTTGTTGAGCGTCTCGATATCAAACAGTCGCTGTTTGAGAAAGTGGAGCAGTTTCGTAAACCCGGTACGCTGATCACCTCCAACACTTCAGGGATTCCTATTCACCTGATGACAGAAGGAAGAAGCGATGACTTCAAAAAACATTTTTGCGGTACGCATTTTTTCAACCCACCGCGATATTTGAGGTTGCTCGAAGTGATTCCTACACCACATACTGATTCTGAGGTTGTAGATTTTCTGATGCATTACGGAGATCTTTTTCTCGGGAAAACAACAGTACATTGCAAGGACACACCTGCGTTTATTGCTAACCGGGTGGGGGTATTTAGCATCATGTCCATATTTCATTTGATGGACCAATTGCAACTTAGTATTGATGAGATCGATTTGCTTACAGGGCCTGTCTCTGGCAGACCAAAGTCTGCTACATTCCGTACTGCCGATGTTGTAGGCATTGATACGCTAGTAAAAGTTGCGCAAGGTGTTAAAGACAATTGCCCTAATGATGAAGCGGCATCTGTTTTTGAAATCCCGGGCTGGTTACAAAGAATGGTGGACCAAAAATGGCTGGGAGATAAGACAGGGCAGGGATTTTTTAAGAAAACCAAAGGCGCTGACGGCGCTAAAGAAATTCTTACTTTAAACCTTCAGACACTGGAATATGCTCCGCGTTCCAAAGGAAAATTTGTAACGATTGACACTGCCAAACCTGTAGATGATCTCAATCAAAGGATGCAATTATTATACAATGGGAAAGATAAAGCAGGAGAATTTTACAAGTTGTTTCATTATGGGTTGTTTTCTTATGTATCGTTCAGGGTACCTGAGATAAGTGATGCAATTTACCCGATAGACGATGCGATGAAGGCGGGTTTTGGATGGGAATTGGGGCCTTTTGAAACGTGGGACTTGTTTGGAGTAAAGAGAGTGGTGGAAGAAATGGAGAAGGCAGGGCATAAAGTGGCGCCATGGGTGAATGAATTTATTACTGCAGGCAATGCATCTTTTTATAAAGTGGAAAAAGGCAAGCGGCTTTGTTATGATCCGACTACCAAAAATTACAAAGTATTACCGGGAGGCGATTCTTTTATTATCCTCAGTGATTTGAAAGAACAGACCGTCTGGAAGAATGCTTCGTGCCAGCTTGCGGATGTAGGTAGTGATGTGGTTGCTCTTTCGTGGAATACTAAAATGAACAGCATAGGTGGTGACGTGATAGAAGGAATCAATAAATCCATTGCAATTGCAGAAGAAAAATTCAAAGGGTTGGTCATCGCCAATGATGGTGCACAATTTAGTGTAGGCGCTAATGTTGGAATGATCTTTATGCTGGCAGCAGAGCAGGAGTTCGATGAATTGGATTTGTCTATCAGAATGTTTCAGAATACGACTATGCGCATCAGGTATTCATCTGTTCCGGTAGTAGTAGCGCCACATGGACTGACGCTTGGAGGGGGATGTGAAATCTGCCTTCATTCAGATAAAGTACAGGCGGCTGCTGAAACATATATCGGCCTTGTGGAACTGGGTGTAGGTGTCATCCCGGGAGGAGGTGGTACCAAGGAATTTGCATTGCGGGCATCTGATGAAATGCAGCACAATGAACCTGAGACGATTCCATTACAAAACCGGTTTTTTACCATTGGCACCGCCAAAGTAGCTACTTCTGCCTTTGATGCTTACAGCCTGGGGATCATGAGAAAAGGTAAGGATGAAGTATCCATGAATCTGTCCAGAAGAATAGCCGATGCAAAAAACAGTGTCATTGAACTTTACGACAACGGTTATACCATGCCGTTAGAACGAACTGATATCAAAGTACTCGGTCAAACAGGATTAGGTATGCTCTATACCGGCATCAATGGAATGTTCAAAGGCAATTACATTTCAGAACACGATGTGAAGATTGCAAAGAAGTTAGCTTACGTGATGTGCGGAGGCGACCTGAGTGAGCCAACACTGGTAAGTGAACGATACTTGTTGAATCTTGAAAGAGAAGCCTTCCTGAGTTTGTGTGGTGAGAAGAAAACGCTCGAACGGTTGCAGAGCGTCATCAAAACAGGAAAACCGGTAAGAAATTGATTGCACATCATTGGGAGAAGTTACCATCATAGAAGAAGACCACCATCAGGTTATCATTCGGTCTGTATTTCATTTTTACGGAAATGCTGCTGATGAAGAGATTTCGAAAACTATTGCTGATGATATTGCTTCACAGTGGAATGAGCCTGCTGCTACCATTCTCCTGCGAAAGAAATGGTATGCAATTCGTTTCATAATAGAAGGTTATTACCGTCCCGAGCTTACTTCAGAAGAAGTCTTCACCAATACAGATCCTGTAAATAATTATTTCAGAATAGAAAACTTTGCTGCCGGCAATATTTCATTTGTGGATGGAATCGGCAGCAATACCGGATATTTCTTGAGAGAAAATATATTGCATCATTCTACGACTGGAGCTCATGAATATGGCCATACACTTGGCCTGGAACACCCCGGTGATTTGGATTATCGTGGCAGGGGCGTTCCGGGATTGATGTACCCAAGAGGTACATTGGTAGATCCGGAGTTTCAATACGACCCTTCGGTACCTGCAGGCCAGAAAGGAGGCACACTGAATCCTTTTAAAAGAAAAGTATTGATTTCGGATATTGAAGACTTGAAAATAGACAAACTTGGTTTTGCTGATAACCGCGCACCACTTGGTGAGTTTACATCGGTGTGGCACGATGCGCATTGATGGCCTGAATATTTTCCTTTCATCATAATTGTCGATGAAATATTTTCAAAAGCAAATTATTTTACCATACATTTATTCCTATGTCAGTTCTAACAGTAAAAAATCTTTCGAAAAACTATGGCCGGATACAGGCATTGAAGGATGTCAGTTTTTCTGTACCATCAGGAGTTGTTTTTGGAATACTCGGGCCTAACGGTAGCGGTAAAACGACGTTGCTCGGAACCATCACAGACATCATCAGGCCTACGGCCGGAACATTTGAGTTGTTTGATACGACGCCATCGGCTGACAGCAGGCGTAGGATTGGAACACTATTGGAGACTCCTAATTTTTATCATTACCTCAATGCAGTTGAAAACCTGAAGATCACTGCAGCTATTAAAAGAAAAGGTGAAAATAAGATAGATGAAGTATTGGAAACGGTGAATCTATCTGCAAGGAAATTGTCTAAATTCAGCGCTTATTCTCTTGGAATGAAACAAAGGCTGGCAATAGCTGCTTGCCTGTTGGGCGATCCTGAAGTGATGATCTTTGACGAGCCAACAAACGGCCTCGACCCTGTAGGCATCGCAGAGATCCGGCAGATCATGCGCTCTCTGCAGGAACAGGGCAAGACCATCATCATGGCAAGCCACCTGCTGGATGAAGTAGAAAAAGTGTGTACCCATGTAGCTATTTTGAAAAGAGGTACACTGATCACATCAGGCGAGGTAGCAGAGATTTTGTCCAGTGATGAAATATTGGAGGTGGGAGCTGAAAATATTGATAAACTGAAATCGATACTGGATGGATATCCACAAGTATCCCGTATTGAATCCACAAAAGATAAGCTGCTTATCTATTTCCCGCCGGGACAATCCAATCCGGAAAAACTGAATGAATATTGCCATTCCAAAGGGATTGTGCTCTCTCATTTATCATCGAAAAGAAAGAGCCTTGAATCCAGGTTTTTTGAACTAACCAATAACAACTGATATGAAGGAATTATTGAAAATAGAGTGGATGAAGGTAAGACATTACAAAGCCTTTTGGATTTTTGTGATTTTATATTTTGCTTCCATTGTCGGTATCAACTATATCGGCTTTTACCTGAATTCATTGGCAGAGGCCAATGTACCAATGGGGAAAGCGCTCTTAGGCTCGCCTTATGGGTTTCCCAAGATATGGAACACCATTGGCTTCATGAGCAGTTGGCTATTATATTTCCCCGGTATTTTGTTCATTATGTTACTTACGAATGAATTCAATTTCAAAACGCATCGCCAGAATATTATTGACGGATGGGAACGGCAACAGTTCATCACGGTGAAGTTTGTGTTTGCTTTTCTTTTTTCATTATTGGCCACTATTCTGAATGTGATCGTAGCCCTGCTCTTTGGCTGGGTTATTCTTGGTTCACCGGTTACAATGGACGGCACACAATATATTTTATATATTTTTCTGCAGACGTTTACCTACATCACGTTTGCCATGTTCATGGCCATTCTGTTCAGGCGCAGCGGTGTAGCTATGGCTGTATTTTTTCTGTTTGGACTTATCTTTGAATCATTGATCACAGGGTGGGTCAATATCAAATTGAACCTGGCTCCTGTCGGTTATTTTCTGCCATTGCAGGTCACAGACACGTTATTGCCATTCCCTTTTGGGAAGGAATTACTTTACAAAGGCGCCCCCCCGGCATGGACATTGGTATTGGCAGATGTCATTTACCTTGGGGCTTATTACTTTTTCTCTTTGAAGAAATTCACTAAAGACGATTTGTAAACGTTGCTGCCGGTACTAACAGGGTAAGGATAAATTCCGTGTTAAATTTGACGTTTTCATTGTACCTGTATTCCGCACTTTGATGAGCTTGCTGTTTTTATCGTACTTTAGTTTTAGTTTACTTCGTCCCCTAAAAACCACCCGGATATTGTATGAAACGAATAATAATTTTTCTGCTGTCTGTGTTAATGATTTCTGCTGCTGATGCACAGCAGATTTATTATAGCCAGCCTGATAATCGTGATGGCCGTAATCTCAATTTTGAGATTATCGGAAAGATCAATGGCAATTATCTTATTTTCAAAAATACCAGGAGTAATTATGCCATTAGTGCTTACGATATGGATATGAATGAACTTAATCGAACTGATTTGAAGTTACTTCCGGACAAAACAATTAATGTTGATTTCATAGCCTATCCTGATTTTGCATGGATGGTGTACCAGTACCAGCACCGGAATATTGTTTATTGCAAAGCAGTCAAAATAAATGGAGAAGGGAAGTTATTGACTGAACCCGTTTTGCTGGACACCAGTGAGGTGCGATTTTTTGCCGACAAAAAAATCTATTCGACAATCTACAGCGAAAATAAGAAGCAGATCATGGTCTTTAAGATTCAGAAGAAAAACGATCGCTTTAAATTCACTACCCTTTTGTTTAATGATGAGATGAAGTTGCAACACACATCAGTCATCAATACCGATTACCAGGATAAGAAATATTTGTTCAGCGATTTCCTGATATCAGATCTCGGCAATTTTATTTTTACAGCCGGCAATCGGTCCAGCTCACGCGATTTCATAGAACAGCTTTCATTGTTGGTAAAAGCTCCTGCCGAGGATACATTTCATATTCAACCATTAGACCTGAGAGAAAAGTACATTGATGAAATCAAGATCAAGATTGATAACCTCAATACCAATTTCCTCCTGAATAGCTTTTACTACACCAGGAAAAGAGGAAATACCGAAGGCATGTTCACTGCCGTAATTGATGAAGAAACCAACCGCCTGATCGCTGAGACCTTTGCCAAAATAAGTGACACACTCCGAATGAACCTACGTGACAAAGGAAACGAAAAAACAGCCCTGAATGATTTCTTTATCAGGGATGTAGTTCTGAAGAAAAATGGAGGGTTTTTACTGATGGCTGAAGACTTCTACACTCAATCAAGGTATTCGCCCTGGAACAGGTGGGATTACCTGTACGGTTCACCCTACTCCTATTACTCACCCTATTCCTATTATTCACCTTACTACTACAACTATTACGGTTTTAATGATTGGAATAATAACTCAGATACGAGGTATTATTACAACAACATCCTGGTGATGAATCTTGACAGTGCCGGGAAGTACGAGTGGACGAATGTTGTTCGTAAGTCGCAGTATGACGACCAGACAGATAATTATCTTTCCTATGGATTAATGATCACCGGAGGCAAATTACATTTTCTATTTAATGAAAATACACGACGCAGAATGATATTAAATGACCGTACTATAAAGGGAGATGGAGAAATTGACAGGACGGCTCCTATGCATAACCTCGACAGGGGATTTGACTTTATGCCGAGGTATGCTAAACAAGTAAGTGCTTCGGAAATTATCATTCCATGCATGTATAGGAATGTGATTTGCTTTGCTCTGGTAAAATTCTGATACCCGAACGATCTTTTTGATACAATTTAATGGGTAAAACTTTTTGCTATTTTTACACGCAATAATCGTTTACCGTGACTGGAATTTTCCGAGCCAATAATCCTTTGAATGCCTCTATACTTTTCGTTTATGGGTTACTGTTGAAAATGCCCTGGTTCTTGTCTCATAATTCAGTAGCTCCGCCTGGTAAAGATGGATTATTGTACAATGCTATTATTCAATTTTTGACCCCGGTATTTGAATCGTGGCCGGTACTGGTACCTGTGCTCGTCTATTTGTTATTGTTTACCCAGGCGCTTTCCTTTAATTTTCTGGTGAATAAAAGAAGGATGATGACAAAGCCGAATTACCTGCCGGCAATGTCTTATCTCTTAGTTACTTCTTTCTTTCCTGCATGGAATGAGTTGTCTGCACCTCTCCTGGTGAATTCAATACTGATTTGGATTTGGGCAAGGCTGACGAACCTCAACACCGGGCAAGGAGTCAAGTCATCATTATTCAATGTAGGTTTTGTTGTCGGAATTTGTTCTCTGCTTTATTTCCCTGCTATTGCTTTCTTCGTTCTCGTTATACTGGGGCTTGTCATTGCCCGGCCACCCAGGGTTACTGAATGGGTAATGGTCTTGTTTGGGATGGTTACTGTCTGGTATTTTGTTTTTTCAATCCTCTTTCTTACTGATAAACTCTATTCTTTCGAAATGCCGCGAATCGCTTTTGAAGGCTGGAAGTTTGATTGGAATCCGGAGCAGTTTACCGGCATGGTCATTATTGCGATTACTTTTTTAATAGGAGGTTTTTTTGTACAGGCTCAGTCTTCCAAACAGGTAATCCAGGTGAGAAAGCGCTGGACATTTTTGTTCATAAATGTATTGTTACTT
Organism: Chitinophagaceae bacterium; assembly: GCA_039811325.1. Classification (GTDB taxonomy): domain Bacteria; phylum Bacteroidota; class Bacteroidia; order Chitinophagales; family Chitinophagaceae; genus Ginsengibacter. Next base: position 12,465 of record JBDHYH010000086.1, read on the forward strand.
CTTTTTGTTCCTTTCCTCAAGCTCCGGGAAGGACTCCCTGATTGGATCGTGATTACATTGCCTCTTTCTGCGTTCATAGCCGCAGGGTTTTATTACATCAATTCAAAACTTATCAGGTTAGTTTTGCATTGGGGGATGGTAGCTTTTGTTTTATACTGCCAATATTATTGAGGAAGCGATGTACCTTTGCTGCATAATAAATAAGCTATGAAATTTGGTGTTGTAATATTCCCGGGTTCCAATTGCGATCGCGACATGGTGCATGCGCTCCGGGACCTTGGGCACGATGTAACTACTATCTGGCACAAGGATAAAGACCTGGCTGGCCTGACAACAGAAGACTGGATTGTATTGCCGGGTGGATTCAGTTATGGGGATTATCTGCGTTGCGGTAGCATTGCAAGGTTTAGCCCGGTGATGGAAGCAGTGATTGAGTTTGCCAATAAGGGAGGGAAGGTTTTAGGTATTTGCAACGGCTTTCAGATACTTTGCGAAAGTGGACTCCTACCGGGAGTTCTACTGCAAAATGCCAATAATAAATTTGTTTGTAAGAATATATTCATGCGCTCAGAGACTACAGGTAATGTATATAAGATACCCGTGGCACATGGAGAAGGACGTTTTTTATTAGGTGCAAGTGAGTTGGAAACACTTGAAAAAAACAACCAGGTTTTGTTTAGGTACTGTAATGAGGATGGTGATATCCATGATGATTTTGCACCAAACGGTTCCATCAATGGGATAGCCGGTATCTGTAACATTCAAAGAAATGTAGTAGGGATGATGCCACATCCTGAAAGAGCCTGCAATGTGGTTTTGGGAAATACGTCAGGCATGGATTTGTTTCAGGAAATATTTAGTCTGCAATCTGAGAAGGTCGCTTTATAATATGGGAAGGATAAGATTAGTCATCTCACAGTTTGTAGATTGAAAATATGCATGCGCGGAGCATTCGAACAAAAAATCCCCCGAAATGGGGGATTGTAATTTAATTTTATTTGCAAAAGATTATAACGCAATTTGTTTTTCTGTCATCAGTTTTCTCAGGTTGATCAGTCCGTAGCGCATGCGGCCCAATGCAGTATTGATGCTGCAATCGGTGATCCTCGCAATATCTTTAAAACTCAATTCAGCAAAGTGTCTCATAATGATTACTTCCTTCTGATCCTGCGGCAGCATATCCAATAGCTTTCTTACACGGGAATTGCTCTGGCTCTGGATCATTCTTTCGTCAACTCCGGCTTCAGAAAAATTCAAAACTTCAAACAGATCTCTGTCATCGCTGGTTTTGATAGCCGGGCGGCGTTTTACTCTTCTGAAATGATCAATACAAAGATTGTGGGCAATGCGCATAGCCCAGGGCAAGAACTTACCTTCATCCGAATAGCGGCCTGAATTCAAAGTGTCGATGATCTTGATGAAAGTATCCTGAAAAATATCCTCAGCCAGGTACTTGTCTTTTACAAGAAGAAGGATGGATGTAAAAATTTTTTCTTTGTAACGTTCAATAAGGTCTGTGAGCGCTTCGCAATCACCTGCGAGATACAACTGGATCAACGCATGATCCGGATTGGATTGTACGGTTTTCATAAACTGTGTAGTTTTTGGTTTAGGATTTTGTGTAAGCCAATTTAAAGAAAGGGGAGAAAAACTATTGCGATTGCATAAGGTTCTTCATTCTTTCAGGAAATTGGAAATGCTAAGATTATACAAATATTTTATTCTTCCAAACTTTTTTAAGAAATTTTTTTTGGTCGTAGTCGAACACTACTGTTTTCAACGGATATAAAAAGTACTACTGTAGAATTACGTTGGGTAATGAGTAAATTTGCTGTCCTCATGGCGACAAAGAATACTACAGTTAAAAAGAAAGAGAAAAAGATCAGCAAAAATATTTTCATCAAAGGTGCGCGCATTCACAACCTGAAAAATATTGATGTAGAAATTCCACGTAATAAATTTACTGTCGTTACAGGTGTATCAGGATCAGGAAAATCGTCACTTACTATCGATACACTTTTTGCAGAAGGTCAGAGAAGATATGCAGAAAGCCTCAGCGCTTATGCACGTCAGTTTGTTGCGCGGATGGCCAAACCGGATGTTGACTACATTCACAACCTGTGTCCTGCTATCGCTATTGAACAAAAGGTGATTACACGGACACCAAGATCTACTGTTGGGAGCCTGACCGAGATTTACGATTACCTGAGACTGTTATTCGCGCGTATCGGGAAGACTTATTCACCTGTGAGTGGGAGAGAAGTCAGAAAGGATGATGTAACAGATGTTGTACAGTATATTAATAAACTTACAAACGGTGATAAAGTTTTGTTGCTGATCCCGTTTCGTAAAATGCAAAATCGAAAAGCAAAAGAAGAATTCAATATTTTGCTTCAGAAGGGATTTTCAAGATTATATTCCGGGGAAGAAATTTGTCAAATTGAGGATTTGCTGGAAAGTAAAGACCCCGACGACTGGATTATTCGGAATAAAGTCTATGTATTGATCGATAGATTTAAAGTGAAAGATTTTGATGAAGATGATAATCACCGGATTGCTGATTCAGTCAATACCGCTTTTTATGAAGGCCTTGGTGATTTGTCATTATATATCAATGAAAATAAAGAAGTTCATTTTTCCAATAAGTTTGAAATGGATGGTATCCGGTTTGAAGAACCTGTTCCAAATTTATTTTCATTCAATAATCCTTATGGAGCATGTCCTGTATGCGAAGGTTTTTCACAAATCCTGGGAATTGACCCTGATCTCATCATTCCTGACAAACAGTTAAGCATATACGAAAATGCCATTGCACCCTGGAAAGGTGAAAAATTGGGCAAGTGGAGAGAGAAACTGATAAAGAGTGCTCATCATTTTAATTTCCCAATTCATAAACCGGTTATTGACCTTTCAGAAGCAGAGTACAACCTGCTCTGGACAGGAAATGTGTGGTTCGGAGGTATTAATGATTTTTTTGAAGAGGTAGAAAGGAATTTATATAAAATACAATACCGTGTGCTGCTAAGTCGATACCGGGGACGTACGCTTTGCACATCATGTAATGGCTACCGTTTAAGAAAAGAAGCTTTGTATGTGAAAATCAACGAACGACATATTGGTGAGTTGAGCGAAATGCCCGTGAAGGATTTGAGGAACTGGTTTGGTAAACTCCAGCTTAACGATTTTGACAACAAGGTTGCTGCCCGGATTTTGTACGAAATCAATAATCGATTACAGTTACTATGTGATGTTGGATTGGGCTATCTGACCCTTAACAGGGTAGCCAATACTTTGAGCGGTGGTGAGAGCCAGCGTATTCAATTGACACGCAGCCTCGGTAGCAATCTTTCTGATTCGCTTTATATTCTTGACGAGCCATCTATTGGCTTACATCCCCGTGATACCGAAAACCTGATTGGTGTTTTGCGAAAATTGCAAAAACTTGGCAATACGCTGGTAGTAGTAGAGCATGATGGTATGATCATGGAAAAATCTGATCACATCATAGATATGGGGCCACTTGCCAGCCATCTTGGAGGTGAAGTGATAGCGGAAGGCTCCTATGAAGAAATTTGTAAAAATAAAAATAGCCTGACCGGCAAATACCTTTCCCACCAATTGCAGATTCCCGGGAATGAACATCCCCGGAAATGGGACAGATCTATAACAGTAAACAGCGCCAGGCAAAACAACCTGAAAAATATCGATGTAGTATTTCCTCTTAATGTTCTTACCGTAGTAACAGGTGTGAGTGGTAGTGGTAAAACAACACTGGTAAAACAGATACTTTACAATGGATTGAGAAAACTAAAAGGAGAAGCCGGCGATAAACCCGGATTGCATAAAGCCATCACAGGTGATGTCAACTCTATTGCTCAAATAGAATTAGTAGATCAGAATCCGATTGGGAAATCAGCCCGCTCAAACCCGGTGACCTATATAAAGGCTTATGATGAGATAAGAGATCTTTTCAGTAAGCAGCAGTTGTCGAAAATCCGCGGATACCAGCCAAAGCATTTCTCCTTTAATGTAGATGGAGGCCGATGCGATGCATGTAAAGGAGAGGGCGAACAGGTGGTGGAGATGCAGTTCCTGGCTGATGTGCATTTGACTTGTGAGGTTTGTCATGGAACTCGCTTCAAAAAGGAAATCTTAGAGGTCAACTTTAATGGGAAGAATATTTATGATGTATTGGAAATGAGTGTGGATGAGGCTATCACTTTTTTCAGGGAAGCACCGGTACCTAAGAATTCAAAGCAGAATCCCGGAATGGCGGTAGCTGAAAAGTTACAACCATTGCAGGATGTCGGGCTTGGGTATATCAAGTTAGGACAATCCAGCAGTACCTTATCGGGAGGGGAAGCGCAGCGTGTGAAACTTGCCTCTTTCCTGGGGCACGGAAATGGAAGAGGACACATTCTTTTTATTTTTGATGAACCCACTACAGGCCTCCATTTTCATGATATTAATAAACTGCTATCATCTTTCAATGCCCTTATTGAGCAAGGGCATACGATTTTAATCATTGAACATAACGTAGATGTAATGAAAGCCGCTGATTGGATTATTGATCTTGGACCCGGGGCAGGTGATGAAGGAGGAAATCTTGTGTTCGCAGGAGCCCCTGGTGATATTCATAAAGCCAAAGATTCGATAACAGCAAGATTTTTATAACTGGCTGCTTTTGTTCAAATTTTATAGGCGGGTTTATCGACATGATATGCGGCAGAATTACCCCATGAATTGACAAAAAAATTTGTTAAGAAAAAATTTAGATAAGTTTTAAACTTTAAACTATCAATTTGAAAATATCAAATGAAATGATATAAAATGGAGGATATGTAGCACTTTCTTGGTGAAAAATTGAACAATATTATAAGTTTCATTCAATGTCAGGGATTATGTTTATGCAGCGTTTATTTAGATTCGCATGCCTTTAACCAGATCGAATGATTCCAATATCAAAGTTTCGATCCTATTAGACCTCATAAAAAAAATTACACACATGAGAAGATTTCTAACACTCTTAACAGTGCTTATGCTCTGTGGAGGA
>JBDHYH010000087.1:0-17224 GCA_039811325.1 Chitinophagaceae bacterium
TAGATATCAATCGAAGCACTGATTTGCCGATGATACTAATCTGACAAGAAAACAATAAGGCAGATAAGTAAATTCAAGGAAGAGCCTTATAAAATAAGCTTTACACACTGGACAAGATGTGTACTGTTAGAGGACTTTCGTTAGAAAAGTTTTTTAGATTGCTTGGAAGATAGGTTGTACAATACCATATATTTTCTTCAAATATGAGTGGGATCGGGTGCCCTCAGGGTACTTGCCTGACCTGGTAGTTATGCTCTGTTCACGAAAGGCAACCAAGTGCCCGGGAAATAAAATCACCCACATCTTATTTTCAGAAGGGTAGGTGCTGGAAAAATTGAAGGTCTCTTTTTAAATTTCGGGAGACATTCAGGGAACTATGTGGACATGGCGGATGTACTTTGTCCACGGAGGTCAACCAAGTCCCCGAAAAATAAAATGAATTTCTATTATTTGAAAATAGCCTTCTAATTCTTTTCATCGCCTTCTTTGTTTCTTTTCTTAAGACGTGCCTTAAGCATTCTTTCCCGGAGACCTCCTTCGTTTACAAAAGCCTTTTCTAAAGCAGTCAATTGTTTTCCAAGAAGAAATATCGTCAGCCTGATCAGGCATAATAAGACATTGGCGCTTATTTCAGGGTCTTTATGCTCAATGCCTTTTTTGAAAGTTTCGTAGGTGGCATTGGGGTCGCTGTTGAGTTGGTCGAAGCGAATAGAGAGCCTGTCTTCCCGTTCCCATTTTTTTAGTTTGTGGATTCTCAGATAGTCTTCGTAATCGATTTTCAATTCTACAAGGCTGGCCCGCGCTACATTGGTGAGTTTGATTTCAGTTTCTTTGGAGGTGGCAGATGCCATGCTGCCTTCTGCAATATTTTGTTTGCCTGAACGAGCCGCCTGCACCATCTGGTCAATATTGCGGTCATATTTGTTGAAGAATCTATTGCAGAAAAATACAGTACCATCAAAAATGATCTCTGCCTTCTGAAAGGATTTCAGATTGCGGTATCCTCCGTGAGTAGGGATGAAGCCATCGGGATTGTCTGAGCTGTGCATTTGGTGCTATGTATAATATAGCTTAAAAATACGGCCTTTGTTTTGGATGTGGTCAGGTATCAGTACGCAATTTTTACATCAAGGTGTTGATGGTATCGCCTTATAGTTACAGGCACTCGGGTGGGGAATTTCGGAACGGAGCAAGCAGACAAACACTTTATTCAGAGTTTAGCCCCCTTATTTCGGTTGATTGATCGGTGGTACTTTTCTCAAAACGAAAACAATTGCCAAAGCTACGATGATGGTACAAGCTATCCACATACCTTCCCGCGCATGGCCATTAATCATAAACAAAAAGCATAGTGCAGATATGACAATTACTGACAGGACACCCAAAACATTACCCCAGATAGTGGTAGCATGTGCATCCCTGGCAATTTTTGTTTCAATTTTCCGGCGATGTATTCCCTCATCTTCTGTCCACTGAACAATACGGAGCGGTAATGAAGGGTCTATGTCCTTATACTTTGCCATCATGTCCGGACTAGGTATCAGGCCCTGGTAAATCTCAAGGGTGTTTTGAGTTACAGTTGCAGTGGTTTTCTGTAATTTGTTTTGGGCCACTTAAGCAGTTATTTAGGAAATTAGTTTTGTTATCTTATTGAAGAGCACATTCTTCTTCTGCCTTTGTCACTTTTTCGAGGTTCTTCTCAGCTAATACCTTATGAGAATCCTGGCGAATGGAATAAATATCAGATGCCAATGCTTCTCTTACTGACTTTTGGGAAATATCCTTTACTGCATCATGATACGGATTGGTGAAACCAAAAAAACTCTTGAAAGCGCTCCATAGGCGGATACGCAGATTGTATTTGTTTTCAAAACGATCGGTATAGTAGGCTTTCACGTCCATGGGTTTTGTGTCATTAAAAGTAATACAAAACTATTTAAATTTAAAACAATTCATCCAAAATACATACCAATGAACTGAAATGTAAACGCAACTTGAATGAAAAGTTATAAAACGCCTCGTCAATTTATTGACACCCTGTCAAAAACTAAATTTGTTAGACTTCAATTTCCTAAATATATTAGCGGCCAAATCATCAAAAATATGACCAATCCAAAGTTCCAAGTTTTTAGAAGCGCTGCTAACAATCAGCATTATTTTCGTTTGCGCGCAGGAAATGGAGAAATCATTCTCAGCGGCGAAGGCTATACCTCGAGGCAAAGTTGCATTAACGGTATCTATTCAGTTAAGGAGAATGCACCCTATGACAGCCGATATGATCGAAAGGATACTCCTGGAAATTACACATTTAATTTAGAGGCAGAGAATGGCCAAATTATCGGGCGAAGTGAAAATTACACGACTTCCTATTCGCGTGAAAGCGGGATAGCGGCAGTAAAGCGTGATTCACCGGAGGCGCCGATAGAGAATTTGGCATAGGTGATTGCGAGTGAGCGGGAGAAGGTGGCGATGTTGGAGAGGATGTATCAGATACTCTTACATTTTCTGCAATTGTTTTACATGGGATCATGGGTATCGTCATCGGAACTATCGCTGAGTTTAGAAGCCCGCAATTGATTTTCTTTCTACGGATTAGGAATAATTAGTAAATTAAAACATAAAAAGGAATAGGTTATGAGCATCAAACCAGGCCCAAAAAAAATTGCAAAATCAACAAACAAGCCGGATAGGCGGCAGCGAGACAATAAAGATACACCGGGTAATACACCGTCTTTGAAGCCCCACAAGCATAGAAAAGGAAAGTAACCACAATAGGTAAATTTGATAGTGGGGTCAAAACCTAAAGTGGAGAGTTCCTATGATAAAAAGAAACTATTTCCACACATCTGGAATTAATAGATGGGAATGTTACTAAGTGTGCTGTTCATATCTGATTCAATAATTATCATTCAACAATCCGGTCAATATTTGCTCACTTCAGAACGATTCCAAAGCAAATGTAATCAAGAACTTATGATACCGCTTTCAAGCATAGTAATATTGGAAACTTGAGAATGATTCATATTTCAAATACATCATTGAAAGTACAATTAGGAATCGTCGTCAAGATAGTTATATTGCAAACCAAGACACAAAAGTTAGAAATCGAATATCACAAGAAAATTGATAATTTAGAAGAATTGAGAAAGTCTATTTTTCAAAATGCATTTGGTAGAGAATTTACTGAAACAAGATTGAAGTATGACATGGAATGAAAATAATATATTAAGTGAACCTTCCGGTGAATGGGGAGGGCCGTGGACAGAAAAAAAATTGGATGCTTTTTCAAAGTATGTGAAGGCGTATCTTACAATTATGGCAAAGCATTCATATTGGAAAACAATTTATTTTGATGGCTTTGCAGGCAGTGGTACGCGGGGGAAACAAAGAAATACTGAACTATTGCACCAATTGAAAATAACCGAAGAAGAAGAAAGGACATACAAGGGAGCAGCAGAAAGGGTACTTGCACTGCAGGACCCTGGATTTGATTATTATTATTTCATAGATAAGAAAGAAGAATCACTCAACAAGCTGAAAGCTTATTTAGAACCAAGGTTCCGGGAAAAAAAAATAATTTACAGAGCTGGAGATGCAAACCACCAGATAAAGGAACTTGCAAAAGCATTAATGACGAAAGATTATGCGGCTCTTGTGTTTCTTGACCCTTTTGGAATGCAGATAGACTGGGACTCCATTGCCAACCTGAAAGATACCCGGTCAGATGTTTGGATTTTGGTTCCTACGGGAATCATTGTAAATCGCTTACTTGACAGAGCAGGTAAATTAGAGTTTAGCGATAAGTTACAATCGTTCTTTGGTTTGCCAATTGAGGAAATTAGATCTCATTTTTACAAGGAGAAAAAAGTACAAACACTTTTTGGCGAGGAAGAAATGGTAACCAAGGTATCAAAGCCAATAGAGAAAATTGCACGCCTGTATGCTGAACGAATGAAGAGTATTTGGAAACACGTAACTGACAATCCATTAGTCTTGAGAAACAGAAGTGGAACGCCAATTTTTCATTTTGTTTTTGCTTCCAATAACCTTACAGCGAAAAAGATTGCCAAACAAATCATTCAAAACACTTAAGTCATGGCACAATCAAGCATTGAATGGACCGAAATGACCTGGAATCCTGTAACAGGTTGCAATAAAATTTCAGCGGGATGTAAATTTTGCTATGCAGAAGTGATGGCTAAAAGACTAAAAGCAATGGGCGTTGAAAAATACGCTGAAGGTTTTAAACTTGCATTGCATGAAGATGAACTGAATACGCCTTACACATGGAAAAAATCAAAAATGGTTTTTGTGAATTCCATGAGTGACATGTTTCATAAGGATGTGCCGATAGACTTTATCCAGAAGGTTTTCCGTGTGATGAAAGAGAATCCCAGGCATGTGTTCCAGATTCTCACGAAGCGGGCGGATGTGTTGCTATACTATGATAAAGAAGGATTATTGGAATGGACACACAATATCTGGATGGGAGTTTCGGTAGAGAATGAAAAAGTAATGAAGCGCGTCGACCTGTTGCGCCAGACTGGTGCCCGCACAAAGTTTTTGAGTTGTGAACCATTGATCGGCCCTTTGCCGAACTTAAATCTTAAGAAAATTGACTGGGTGATTGTAGGCGGAGAAAGTGGCAGAACTCCACGTCCGATGAAAAAAGAATGGGTAATGGAAATAAAGAATCAGTGCACGAGATCAGATGTGCCCTTTTTCTTTAAACAATGGGGGGGGACGAACAAGAAGAAGACGGGTAATTTGCTGAATGGGAAAAAATATTTGGAGATACCGGAGCGCGTGGAATTGATTTGATAGTAGTTCAAAGTCTAAGTTTGTGAGATCTTTTCTATGTACTGGTAAGTCATGTCACGACTAATAAATAAAAATGATCGTTATTGATAAATTATAGGAGCAAGTTGAAAAATAAAGGCAATTCCCGGATGCTGAGATATTTATTTTGTTCTTAAAAATGGGGAAATTTCTATTAAGAATTACGAAATTATTTACAAATTGTGATTTGCTACATGATAAGTGACAAGTAACAAGTAATGCTTATGAAATTAATATTTTGGCGAAGTTGTTTGAGCAGATTGGATGATGGGATTAGTAAAATTCCCTAAATTGCAATATGAACGCAACCGCAGAGAAAACCATGCATGAAGGCAGAAATGTAAAACGCATCCGCGAGATACTGGGTATCAAACAGGATACCCTGGCCATCGAACTGGGCCTGAGCCAGCAAAGAAAACCGCTGTAATAGTTTAAGAGGTATGATATAAAAATATTTAGCATTTTTATGGATTGGCAAAGCTTGCTTCAAATTTTGGCTATCGTTTTTGCGTTTATTGCAACCGGTGCATCTCAGTTTATTGAGGTCAAGAAAAAAGAATCTTATTCGAGGTCGTGGCTTAAAAATCTTACTAATTGGGGCAAAGCGATTGCAATTACTTTTATATTGTCAATTATTTTGGCGATTGGTTCAGCTATATTAACAAATTTTGAAGGTGAAGCAAATAAGCAAACTTTGTCCGAAATAGTTACCCGGTTGCAATATGAACGGAAATTTGCAGTAGCAAATGACAGTGCCCGATTAAAAGCATCAATAGACATCTTGGGGCGAAGCTATGTTAGCATCTGGCTCCATCCTCCAATGAATAAAATTAGTAAACAAGATTCTATTAATTTGCGCAATCGTTTATTGGGTTTTTCAGAATTAGTTCTGAGTGAATTAAAAAGTCTTTCAGGTAATCTTGTTTTGTTGAAGAATAGAAATCTTAGTGCATTTTTGATCTCTGTTGGAAATGTAGTTAACCGTGCACAACTTACATTGTATGGATATGATTTTACCTCATTGGGAAAAGTCAATGATGTTCTTCAACTGGTAGGTACTGAATTGAGAAATATGTCTGATAATTTCGTAAGGGAAAGCTATTTTCGAGGGTTAAAGATTGATACTAATTTATATCCCATCATTAAGACAGCAAATGATTCTGCGTGGGTTGAATAGTTGTTAATCTGGTTGGCATAAAGTATAGGTATTATTGTCTATTTTTGATTGTTAGTTTGGTTTTTATTTCAATTCAATTCAATTGCTGAATTATGAAGAGTGGAGAAATATCTAAAAAATTTTTAATTGCTGCAACCAAAAAGGGGGTGGCAAAAGCTGCTTCTGAAACAAAGAAAGTGATGGGTTACAACGTCATCAAAAAGGGAGGGTGGATCGTTAAGGCATTTAATGATGGCCGGGTGGAGAAAATAAAAAGAATAGAAATAGCCGATTCGAAAAAACATAAGATTATCATGGACTAAATGGATAGCCTACCTGGTCAACCTTTAAGATTACGGATATTTGCCGGACCGAATGGTTCGGGAAAAAGTACTATCATTAAAAGTATTCAGAATTATCGGATTGGGAGTGAAAAAATCAACTTTGGTGTTTATATAAACGCTGATGATATTGCGGAAGAGTTAAAAACAAAATATATTGACTTTGGTTCCTATGGTATAAGAATCAGGCCAAAGAAATTTCATGAACTTGCACTATTGTCCGGGTTGACAGGAAAAATTTTTAGTACCGACAGATTCACAAATTCCTATTCTTTAAGAGGAGGCATATTGAAACTGAAAGAAGCATCGGCGGTCAACAGGCTCGCACAGATTATCACAGAGGTTTTAAGGCAGCTATTTATAGAACATAGAATTCGCTTTTCCTTCGAAACTGTTTTTTCGCATCGGTCGAAGTTGGATATCATGCAAAAAGCATCCGAAGCCGGCTATAAGGTCTATTTGTATTTCGTCTCAACAGAGGATCCTTCGATTAACGATTTTAGGGTACGGGCACGGGTAGCCAAGGGCGGACATTCCGTTCCGGCAAATAAAATTATTTCACGGTATGATCGATCACTTGATCTCCTATATGAAGCATCACAGCTCGCATACCAGGTTTTTTTCTTTGACAATTCGGAAGATGGAAAGGATTTCAGATTATTTGCCCATTTTAGAATTGTAAACGGTAAAAAGGAGTGGAGCATAACTGATGAGGAGCATTATCCCGGGTGGTTTAAGAAGTATTATTTAGCAAAGATTAGTGCAAAATGACTCCAATCAGTATCTACTTTGAAGACTGAATTTTTTGGGATGTGCCAATTTTTTATAGATATATATTTATTCACTAAATTGCAATATGAACGCAAGCGCAGAGAAAACCATGCATGAAGGCAGAAATGTAAAGCGCATCCGCGAAATACTGGGTATCAAACAGGATACCCTGGCCAGCGAACTGGGCCTGAGCCAGCAAAGCATTTCACAATTGGAACAAAGGGAAACGATAGACCAGGAACTGCTCGAAAGGATCTCTGCTATCCTGAATGTGCCGGTGGAAGCGATACGGAATTTTGATGATAGAGAAACCATCAATATAATTTCGAACACATTCAATGACGACAGCCAAAATATTGTCAGTCCAAAACACTGCACTTTTAATCCACTCGAAAAATTGATGGAAGCAATTTAAGAGAATAAAAAGCTTTACGAAAAATTGTTGGAGAGTGAGCGGGAGAAGGTGGCGATGATGGAGTGGATGATGGGGAAGGGGTGAGAAAGTTTCAATACTCTGAATGAGAAAACAAAAAAGGGATAGAAGGCGCTACTTATCACGGATAGCAATCTTTAACTTTAAAAGATATATCAGGCATAAGAATAAAAAACATGCTCGTAAAATTGGGTGGTTAAAATATATTAACGATTTAAAAGCAAACTGTCTTGAGAATAACCTTCCATTTGTTATTCCATATTTCGACCGGAGGGGGTATAATAAATACGTTTCGCCGAAACCGGAATACAGCAGTACAATCCAATATTTGAGTTCAAATGAAAATGCCTTTGGTGAATTTAAACTGCAAAAGGAGGAAGATGGATATTTTGAAATTCCAGATATTTTCTCCTTAACGGAAGATTATTCCAAAAGTTATGCTTTTCTAAAGCGCTTGTTTCAGGTATTACATAAACAATCGGTACCTAAAATAACTTTTGATTACCAAAATTGCAAACGAATAGATGTTGACGCCTCCGTTTGCATGGACATCCTACTACGGGAGTTTATCAGGTATTATAAGAGTTGTAAGGCAAGAGGATATCCAGTTAAGATTGTTACAATAATACCTATAAATTACGCAGAGCCACATATTGAAAAAATACTTTTTTCAATAGGCGCATATTCAACAGTTAAAGGAATTTCAATTAATTTTCCTGACATTCTTCCATATCACCTCTGTATTGCTGATAATAAGCATCCAAATGCACCTGCCATAAGAGAAGTTGACATTACTAAAATGGTTGATTATGTGTTACAATCCATGAAAAAAATGAATAAAACACTTACTCCTGATGCAGAAGACAATTTATTTAAAGTAATCGGTGAAGTACTTATTAACGCAGAAGAGCATTCGTCGGGTAGAACACGCTATTCAATCGGATATTTTCAAGACAAAAACGAAAACGGTGAACATTTAGGAATTTTTAATTTGGTTATTCTGAACTTTGGTCAGACTATTTATGAGAAATTTAAATCCCCCGATTGTCCGAATAAAGAAGTGGTTAAGCAGATGAAAAGCCTGTCAAAAGCATATACAGAAAGGCATATTTTTAAAAAGGCAGAGTTTGAAGAAGAAACACTTTGGACACTTTACTCATTGCAGGAAGGAGTTACAAGCAAAGCTGATTGGAAAAGAGGGAATGGGTCTATAAGGTTCATCGAAAGTTTTTTTGAGCTTAAGGGAGGACAAACCAAAGACAATTTGTCTTATCTTTCAATCGTTTCTGGTAATACAAGAATTACATTCGATGGAACCTACAGGACTAAAGAATTGATTAAAGGCAAAAGCCAAAAGCCATATAAAATGATGACTTTTAACGATACTGGAAATATTAGCGAAAAACCTGACAGAAAATATGTTAACTTTGCGGATTCCTATTTTCCAGGCACAATTATTTCAGCTAAGATTTATATAAAGGAAGCAAACACAGAAATACAGATGTATGAATAACATTGGAATCATAGATCTTCAAAATTTTCGCACCCCTGGGAGCAGAGTGTTTACAGGCAGGGATCGCGGTATAGAGGTGCGTAATACTTCAAGAATTGACCAAAAGGAAATTGAAAGTGAGGAAATTGTGGTTAAAATTCCTAATGATATTGGTTCTATTAATCCATCATTTTTAGAAGAATTTCTTTACAACGTTGTGACTAAACTGCAACCGTCTGCATTTTTTGCAAAGTTCACTTTTGAAAATAACGGCAGATATAAAATTGACAATGACTTACAGGAAGCAGTGGAGCGTATTTTGCGTGAAGAAACTGCACTTGTTCATTGATGATATTATTATTTGTTGATACTACATACATTACAAATGACCGGGCGTTAAATGACGTTTCCAGTGTAGCTAATATAATTATCGCAGCAATAAGTTTGGGGTTAGCTTATTATATATTCATTTATCGCAAAAATAAAGATCGGGCAGATGATGCTTCGCAAAATAAAAAGGAGCAAATTAATAAAATCGATGCGGCTAAATTACAGGAGCAAAATATTCGTCTACAGTGGTTTAAAGAGCTAATTATTCAACCCAATCTAGACCAAATCAATTCTTTTTATACTCAACTTCATTCTCTGGAAAATCGGATTGAATCTATTTCCTTAACAGAAGAACAAAAAATTGAATTAGCTTCCTTTATTAAAACAGAGCAATCAAATCTCCGAAAGTCTTTTGTAGATGTTCTTTTAGGGGTAAATCCTTCTCTTTATCAGGAGGTTATTGATAATTTGGATAATTTGATTGATGGCATCACTAATGTTATATTCAATGATGGATTTAATTTGACTCACAAGACTACTTTTGAAAGAGAGATTGCAACGAAAATAAGTAACTCAAGAAATGATTTAATACGTATGATTTATAACTACAAAGGAGTATCGTGACTGTTAAAAATATGTCTAACTGGCCGCACTTTAGTCAAATCTCCGTAAGCTATCATCTGTTTTAAATTGAATATGTAAGTATTCAACCCCAAACCGTTTTCTTCATCAAACTTTCAAGGATCGGCTACTTGCTTCCGCAATATATCAAAGAAATGAATAACGATCCTATTCGGAAGTTGGTATCGATATTGGGTAATCTTTATGCTTTTAGAATATTTCCTTATGGAATGGTTAATTTGCCGACTACTTTTCAATTTCTAAAAAAGGCAACTCAACACATCGAGTTGAAATAGGAAACGATTAACAATATTTAATGTTCTTCTCAATCTTCGTCAATTCACTAACAGGGAATCCTTCCTTTTCTTCGTGCATGTATGCCTTAAACGTTTTCCGAAGAATAAATTTTCGGGAAGCATTGTACAACTTTGATAGAAAGAGCCGGAATTCCAATTCCATGGAAAAAATCTTTCTATTCTTTAGCGCATCCAGGCCTCCGGCCTCAGTACAAAATTCTTCAAAATCTTCTTCGCAATACCAGATGCTGTCCTCATATTCATAGGCTTCTATGATTAGAATTTGCAACCAAAAACTTGAGCTATTTTCTTTTTTATAAGTCCTGAGTTCGAATCTGTATAAATTCATTTCAACTCGGTGCTCAAACCGGGTACGATGGCGCAAATTGCCGAAATACGGATCACAGTTTTCTTCAATAGGCAATAAAGCGGTGACAGCCTGTAAAGTAGGTTTCAGACTATTTCTTGCAGTGTATTCTATCACTTCATCACCATTCGCAATCCGTACATCCAAATCGCCCATGCATAAATCCGGAAATGAAATTTCAAACCGATCACCACCCCATGAATATTTTTCCACTGCAGGATATTCAAAGAGATCCATGATATCCACCGGTTGATGCATTCTTTTTATTTCCATAGTTGATCACCTTTGAATTTTACTATTTTCCCTCCACCATCTCAATCTCCTCCGTCGTCATTCCATAAAGCGCATACACGATCTCATCTATGCGCTGCTCGCAGTAGTCTATGTGGTTTTGTATCTGGCTTATTTTGGATGGGAGTGTGGTTTGTTGTTTTTCTTCGTTGAGCAGAAGGAGTTGGTCAACGAGTTTGATTATTTTGGCTTGTTGATCTGTTTTTGTATTTGCGATATCAGGAACTGGAATTGATAGGATCGCTTCCTTTTTTATTTTTGGGAATGTCTTTTTCTCGTCTGAATTGTTTTTTTTCCAAAAGAATTTTGTTACCCTTGAATTGATAATGCCCAGCAAGAATTTCAGGTTTGCGATACCTTCTTCTTTCAGGTAAACATTGTAGATAGTATTTAGGGTAAAAATATTTGTAGGTACGAAGGTAGCAATTGGTGTAGCACCTATTTGCCGTATGCAAATTCTATCTTGGCGATATATTTTTTCGCTTCCTCCACTCTTAATGGCAGAAGGGATATAGTTGACATATTCAGAAGGAGGTTGCAAATAATAAGGTGCAATATTTCCTCCGTCAATTACTGTTTGGTAATTAGAATTCTCCTTTTTCGTGCTCACAAAAGTTTTTCTATCAAAGGTTTGAATGCCAAAATAGGCCCCACATAAATTCCCTAATGGTATTGCCCTTTTTTTAATTTTTGCTAATATTATTTCGTCTTTATTGCTAACGGACAAATTGAAATCTGTCCTGTTGTTCTTCAAAAATGTAAACTGATTTACTTCTCCTAAATTCTTTACTTCAAAGGCAACGTCAGCTTTTCGAATATTCAGAATGCTTCTTTGAGTTGCCTTTTTCTTTTCAAAAATAAAAACACAAGTATCAACACTTGCAGCAGTGAAAACTGAATAATTAAAAAGCAATATTTCATTCATTGTAACACTTTCAATTATAAACTTTCTAAGCGGCTCAGAATGTATATTCTTTAGAAAGGTATTTGGTGTAATCATACCTACAATTCCATTTGCCTGAAGTATTTCAATAGATCGTTCAATAAATAGTTGATATGTATCTATTTTGTATTTAGCTGAATTATAATTCTTCAAAGTATAATCAAATACTTCCCTGGTGTCCAAATTTTGCAACATGACATACGGCGGGTTCCCAATTACACAATCAAAGCCGCCCTGCTGAAACACTTCCGGGAATGCCTTCTGCCAGTTGAATGGTTTTATTTTTTTCTCTTCTCCAAAATCAATTTCGGCTCCATAAAAATCGATGTCGATCAGGCTATTGCCGTCTTTGATGTTGCCGTCGAGTGTTGGCAATACGCGTTCATGAAAAAGTTGCAACTGGCTGTTGATGCTTGCTTCTGTTTCTCCTTCCATACATTTCAGCAGCAGCGATAGCTTGGTTACTTCCACAGCATTGGCGTCTAAGTCCACACCAAAGAAGTTGTTCAGTAATATGCGCTTCTTTTCGGATGTAGTGAGGTTGCCATCGGGTGTTAGTGGATTGCCCTTAGCGCCTTTGCCCGGTTTACCATTATGAGTATAGAAGTCTTTATGGTAATCGAGCAGGTATTGATAAGCGCCAATCAGGAAACTGCCGCTGCCGCAGGCGGGATCGACGATTTTTATTTTGCTGATGGCTCCCACCAAACCTCCCCCTGCAGGGGATGCTTTTGAAGCATGTTTCTTTTCGAGTTCTTTGATTTTTGTGCCTACGGTGTGCTGTACAATGTAGTCGACAATGTATTGCGGTGTGTAATAAACACCACCTGCCTTGCGCACCTCGGGTTTTTCTTCGATGATGGCCCTTCCGCTTTTGGATAGCGAAATCGTTTTGCCCAAAAACTGCTCATAGGCGCTGCCCAGGATTTCTACCGATATGACGGAAAACTCATACGGGCTGATGGGATAATACAGATCACTGATGATGCTTTTGATGATCTTATTATCTATTTGTATGGCTGCACTTATTTTATCTTTTTTAAAATCGAAGAGACCGGAGTTGTATTTCTGGTCGGCGATATAAAATTGCTTCAAAAGATTTTCGTAATACGTGCCGGTTTTTATAGTGTCCTGCAAGGTACCGTAATGCTCTACGCGCCTGTCTTCGGCAATGCGCAGAAAAATGATGCGGTCTATGATGTGCTGCACTACATAGTTCAGTTCATCTTCGGCTATCGTATTCCGCAGGGCTATGTTGCCGGCGAGGTAGGTGCGCCAGGTGTCGAGCGATGTCAGAAACGCACGGTCCACTGTAGTAGTGCCCTTTTTGAGTTTGTCGCTTTGTACAAACTTGTCGAAGCTGCCTTTGAGTACTTTTTCTTTGCTGAAGGTATCCCAGATGAAATCAAATTCATCTAAGTATTGCTGATAGGTGAGGTACTTAATCCTGCCGTGGCTTGCCTTGTCGGTGGGGTTGGGTTTTTTGGTACAGTCGTAGATGGCAAATTCTTCAAAGTCGGTGATGATACTGATGGGCAGTTTGGCGCTCCATCCATAGCGGCGCACCTGGTAGGCAGGCGACACTTCGCCTTTGATATATACACTTGGTTTTTTGGCTTCTACAAAAAATAACCGCTTGCCACCGCCGAGTCGAAAGGAATAGTCCGGCGCTTTGGTGGCGCTGCCTATTTTTATTTTGTCTTCGTGTATCACTTCGCGATAGCTTTCGGCATAGCCCTGCTCATTGTTGATATCCCAACCGAGCGCTTTGAAGAAGGGGTCTATAAAATCGCGGCGGGTAAGGGTTTCGTTGTAATCTGATCGTTTGTAGGAATCTCTTTGTTCTTCGAACCGCTCTATGAGCGTGTTGATTTTTTTACGTGCTTCTTCTTTTGAAATCATTTTGATCAATGCGCTGCCGGTTTTGGAGAGGGATAACAAACAAGTTATCTCTACAGGCTGATAATGCAATATATGGAATTGGATGTAAAAGGCAATGTGGGCTAATTAAAGACCTTAAATGTGGATCACTGCCAGGCACCCGGATACAATCCGGGAGAATTGAGCGGCACGAGTGGCGCTTCGCTTAACACCCGCGCCAGGATGAGCATTTATTCTAAGAATCGACGCTTTTCTCAGAAGGTAAATCGAAGAAACCAAGCCGAATATATTGTTGTCATCCTGGAAGGATCTGCCAAATCGAAGCCCATTATTTGGTTTCCCTTCATCAGTACTTTTGTACCTGCTGTTTAGAAAAAAATGTACAAAACTATTATGTGTAGCTTGTGGAATTATATAAAATTGTTTAACCCGCAAGCGGGTTGTAGTAAATGGCGTTTCCTCACCACCGGTTTCACCGATGGTTATTCAAATTAAAGGCCTCCGGCCTTTGAGGAAAATGAAAGATTGCAACTGAAGGTGAGTTTTGGGTGGTGGGCGATGGTAGAATGAAGTTATCATGGAGGCAGTCGTAGATGGACAACGTGATTGTTTCTGTAGGTGAGCAATAGGTGAATTGACTCTCCGGATTCAATCCGGTGGTATTGGGAGGCACGAGTGACGCTTCGCTTAACACCCGCGCCAGGATGAAGGATAGTGCGCAATTGGTTGGCGAGAATACCGTATCTCTTAATACGGCAAGCCATCAATTCTTAGAATTCAATAGATCGAATTTTCCAAATTTGTTTTTCCAATCAAACTAATCTCTCTTTACCTTTAGCCTGAAATAATTTCTACCACTTCATCATCTCCAAAGCCTGGTTGGATTATTTCCAATGCGGTAGGTTTCTGTTAAAGGTCTGGGGAGACCTGAGATTAGAATCTGCCGCGTTTTTTTATCTTGTTCTCAATCTTAGCAATTAAGAAGGTATTAATACTTTAAAAATCCGTGCTGGCACGTATATAGCATATTCTTTCAAGAGATAATTTGCATATAAACAAAACTATTATTTATGAAACACGAAATTCCACTGCAAACTGCTATTGAAATGACATCTAAATTTCAGAGGAACCAACCGGCCGGTATGCCTCGTTGCGAAACTTTTGAACGCGCTTCAATTGACCGGTTGTTGAATGCACCTGGAGCCGCCAAACTGCGTATCTATTATGGCATAAAAGAGGGGAATGAAGTGCATGCCATTCTGGTAGCAGCAGATGCGGCTGACCATGACCTATTGCCTGGAAGTAGCGCTGCTATCACTGGTGATGAACAACCTCCGGTGATTCTCGAGGATAGTTTTAGGTGCCCGCCGCATTGCCCTCCTGCCTCACCATTAAACCAGGATTAAAGGTGAGTTTCGAATTTTTCGCAGCATTGGCATTTACAATTATAATCCCGGTTGTTACGGGGATTATTAAATTCAGGCAGGTAACCTCTCACGGGTACTTGCCTGTTTTTCTTTTTGTTTGTATCGGATTCCTGAATAATGTACTGAGCTATTACCTGATCAAAAAGGGAATCTCAAATCATTTGAACTCTAACATTTATGTGTTGATTGGTTTTCTCATAGTGGTTTGGCAATTTGCCGTATGGAACGCTGAAGATAAGAAAAGGTATTGGCTGGTTTCCGTCATTTTGATGTTGGTTTGGTTATCAGATAATTTGATCATTAACCATATTTGGGACAATAATTCAATTTTCAGATTTTTTGCTTCGTTCGCGATTTTGTTTCTATGTTTGGCACAGGTCAATAAACTGATTTTTTTTCATACATCGGGAATAGTTTCGAATCCTGTATTCCTGGTATGTATAGGTCTGATGCTCTATTACTCCTTCAAAGCATTTGTCGAAACATTTTACTTTTTCTCCTGGGTATTTGACACTACTTTAATCATACGATTAAATATTACTTTAGGGTTTGTGGATATGGTAACGAATGTTTTAATTAGCATAGCTTTTTTATGCATTGGACGCAAAACAACATATTACCCGTATTGACTATTATGGCGGTAGTTGCAATCTTATTGTCATTTTATGTAGTGTCATCAATCATTAATTTTAGGAGGGTAAAGGCCTTGAGGCTTCAGTCTGCAAGCAACCTGATCCAACATGAAGAGCGTTTGAAAAAGGCAATTGCTGCAGAATTGCATGATGAATTATCTTCCTCCCTTGCAGCAATAAGATTACACCTACAGGATATTATATTGCCAGAGGGAGAAAAAATGGAACAATTGGATAAAGTCCAGGAACAGATCAAGGCGCTTTCTCCCCGGATTAAAAATATTTCATTTAATCTCGTCCCGGTGCATTTGGCAAAATTTGGCCTTGCCCCAATCGTTCGGGACCTTATAGACAATAGCGGTGCCACAGAATTGCAAACCAGTATCAGCATATCCAGAATACAACTTCCTGCAGATGTCAGTTTGCAGTTATTCAGGATTATCCAGGAAACCTTTACGAATACTTTGAAACATGCTAAGGCAGCAGTATTTCACATCCGAATTCAAAAAGAAGGTAAGGATTTAATTATTGAAATATCCGATAATGGAATTGGGTTCGACAAAAATACAATCAGAAAAGTGTCAAAAGGAATTGGGTTGTCTAACATCAAATCGAGGGTAGAAATACTGAAAGGCAAGATGCAAATAGTTACCGCTCCCAATGAAGGAGTACGTTATTTTATTAAAATACCTGCTAATGGCTTTGCAAAAAATAAGAATAATAATCGCAGATGACCATGCTTTGTACCGCGATGGTATAAGTATGCTTCTGGCGAAAGAACCGGATTTTCAAATCATCGCTTCCGCACACGACGGAAAGGAGTTGGTTGAAAAAGTGATTGAGTTTGCTCCTGAAATTGCGATTGTTGATTTGAGTATGCCGGAAATGGGAGGTGTGCACGCCATAGAGGAAATCATTCGGAAAAGTGAGACAAAATGCCTGGCGCACAGCACATACACGACACATTATAGTATGATGGAGGCCATTGGTGCCGGAGCAATGGGGTACGTAGGAAAGAATGCACAAAGGGGAGAAATTTCAGAAGCTATTCGAGCTATTGTTTCAGGTGAGCCCTATTATTGTAAGGCCAGTGCAGAAACTTTATCAAAAGCTATCGCAAAGAAGAGATTCCATCCTTCATTTCACAATCCTTCATTTTCTGAGAAGGAAATCAGAATTTTATTTTTGATAGCACAGGAGAAATCAAATAAAGAGATATCAGCAGAGATGTTTCTATCTTTTAGAACAATTGAAGGTATCAGGTCTTCGCTATTAAGTAAGATGAATGTGAAAACTTCCACTGGAATGATTGTGTATGCATTGAAGAATAATACTATAATGACATATTAAATAGACCAAAAGAAACCTGAAAAAATATACTGATATGAGCAGGTGGATATGATT
>JBDHYH010000088.1:0-17041 GCA_039811325.1 Chitinophagaceae bacterium
AGCGTTACTTTCATCACATTGGTTACTCCGAAACTATCACCTTTTCTGACAACGATTTCTTTGATTCTGCCCACAGCCAATATTGCACTGTCAGGTGGATTGATAATAGCGGTGAATTCATCGATATCCATCATACCAAGATTGGAGATGGTGAATGTATTTCCGGAAAATTCGTTGGGTTGCAATTTTTTGTTTCTTGCTTTCTCATAAAGGCCCTTCGCTTCTGTGGCAATCTGTGATAGGGATTTCTGATCTGCAAACCGAATCACCGGTACGATCAATCCATCAGGCATGGCCACAGCAGAGCCGATGTGAATGTGATGATTCATCCTGATGAAATCACCCATCCAACTACTGTTTACCGCCGGGTGTTCACGCAGTGCCATTGCACATGCTTTAATTACCAGGTCGTTGAAAGAAATCTTTACTGGGCTTACTTCATTCATCGCCTTACGAGCTTTCATTGCCTGGTCCATATTGATCTCCATGGTCAGGTAGAAATGAGGTGCCTGGTATTTGCTTTCGCTCAGTCGGCGTGCAATAGTCTTGCGCATCTGTGTGTTGGGAATATCTTCGTAACCTTCCTGTCCGATAGCTGCGAATGGTTGTATATGGATAACGCCGGCTTTTTCCTCCGCCTTAGCTGCAGCGGGTTGGGCTGCCGGTATGTAGTTGTCAATATCGCGCTTGATGATCCTGCCACCATCTCCAGTGCCGGTTACATTGGCAAGACTGATACCTTTTTCCTGCGCCATTTTGCGTGCAAGCGGTGAGGCTTTTATTCTGCCGTCATCAGTTACTGATGAAGTAGTCTCAGTATGAGCGGGTGCAGGTGTATTTTCATGATGTGTTTCTTCAGTTGCAGGCGCTGATTGTGTTTGAGGTGCATTTTTCTGAGCTTCTGCATAAGCCTTTACATCAGTTCCGGCAGGCCCCACTATAGCGATCATTCCATTGATCGGTGCGGCATCACCGGCTTCAACAGCAATGTATAATAATGTCCCCTCTTCATAACCTACCACCTCCATGGTTGCCTTATCTGTCTCCACTTCTGCCAGTGCGTCATCAGACTTCACCTTATCGCCTACCTTTTTGTTCCATTTCACAATCTTGCCTTCTTTCATTGTGTCGCTCAGCAGCGGCATTCTGATCACTTTTGCTCCTTTTGGTAATGGTGCATCAGATGATTTAGATGCAGGTTGACTTAAAGGCGCTGCAACTGAAGTGTTTTCGGCTGACGGTGGTGCTCCTGCACCTTCCAGTAATGCCTTGAAATCTTCTCCCTGTTTCCCCACAACAATTATTACATTTTCTACAGGCACTTTATCTCCTTTCTTAGGCCCTATATAGAGGATGGTTCCTTCATTATAGCTCTCAAGTTCCATTGTTGCCTTATCCGTTTCCACATCGGCCAATACATCGCCGGGTTTCACCTTGTCACCTACTTTCTTATGCCATTCCACTATCACCCCTTCGGTCATAGTATCGCTCATTCTCGGCATTCTTATCGCTTCTGCCATAGTATTTTAAACTGTAATTTTTAATTTTTTTGACGGCGTGAAATTAATGCAATTTCATGATATAGCAGAAAAGGTGGATGCAGCATGGGTTTCTCTGCCAGCTGCTCATGGTTATGGACGAGAATCTATCCAAAACAGCCGATTTTGAATGAGCATCAAAAACAACCAAAATCAGGTTGGCACCCGGTAAATTGACAATACCAAAGACTGCCGGGTCTATTCCTTCATTCCTTTAGAAATTTACTTCAGAATTATTTCTTGCCATTCTTGAGATCATAAAACCTCCAGGAGGTCTTATAGTCTTTCTTCAGTGGTTGATTGATCAGAATTGCTCTCACCATTTCAATAGGCATATTGTTTTCATGCAAGATGGCATCATGAAATTGTTTGAAAGTTATCTTGCCGGAATCCACCAATTCAGTCTTTAAAGAATAAAATTGCAGCGCGCCGGTCATATAAGCCAGTTGGTAAAGGGGGCCATACCCACCTGTAAAGGAGCGGCGCACTTCACCGGCGGCATTGGCTTTCTCATGCCCCACACGATCCACCAAAAAGTCTATGCATTGCTGTGGTGTCCATTTCCCGAGATGGTAATTGAGTGAAAAGATAATTCTTGCGCACCGGTGCATTCTCCAGAACAGCATGCCGATTTTGTCTTCGGGTGATTTTGGAAATTTCAAATCCCAAAGAATCATTTCCCAATAAAGCGCCCAACCTTCTGTCCAGAAAGGTGTGTTGAAGTCCCGATATGTTTTGTATCGGTCATTCATATATTGTTGTAGCCGATGGCCGGCTATGAGTTCATGATGTAAAACAGCTCTTGCAAAATGTGGGTTATTTCCACGAAGGCTCATCATCTTGTCATCTTCATCCATGGTGTTGGTAGGGTAGGCGATCAGCAATGTTTCGCCTCCGAGAAAGAATGGTGCTATCAATTGCATTCTAGGTGAAAGCATTTCCATCCTCCACGTCTCTTCCGCAAGAGGAGGTACTGTTACGAGGTCATGTTGTTTGATGAAATTGACAGACTCATTGTACAATCCCATTAGCATTTCCGGCTGGTGCCCCACGGGCACGTACGTATTTTTCACTTTTTCCAATGCAGCCTTCCAGTCCTTACCAAATCCCATCTCTGCCGAAGCTTTCAGCACTTCAGCATCGCACCATGCAAATTCTTTGTTGGCTATCTCCACCAATTCTTCAGGTGTGTATGGTATCATGGCGCTCTGTAATTGCCTGATCAGTTCTTCTCTTCCGATAGGGTTTCCGACGATACCACTGCCATCATCTTTCTGAGTAGTTGCCTGCGAAGTTTTCTTCAGGAATGTGTTGCTGTAAAGCCCCAGGGAAGAATCTAACCGGTTGTATGGGCTTTCTACCCACCATGTAAAGGAAGGGTCATACCCGTCATAAAATTTATGGACACTTTTTAATGCATCGCGCAGTCCTTTGATAATACCCGAAGCACGCATGGTGAGAGGTTTCGAAATTTCTTCTCCTTTAGAAACCAGCTTCGTCAGTGAATCTACCTGGTGGTCGATTTTGTTGAGTGTGAATGCTACCTGTGGTGAATTAAGGTAAGTTCCCCTACGACGAAGTTTTTCAAGATGGTAAATGGAATCCGCAAACGGGAAATATTTTTTCAGCGCATTATATTCCTCTGCCTCCTGCCCGAGTTCATGGAGTTGGTTGTCAAGGTTCCGGTTGAAAAGAATGTAGTCAACTTGTTCCCCTACAGGCATCTTGCCAAAGTTCAATTGCTGTAGTGCCTCCTGGTAATCTGTGTTTAATTTTTCAAAGCGAATTCTGCGTTCAGGACTGTTTTGTATCACATAAAATCTTCGCAGGCTACCAAGATCTGCATCATATTGCTCCATCATTCCCTGCACTGTTTTGCTTTGTGAAGCAGGTGGTTTTTGTGCCGATGTGTCGATGGTGATAATGGCGATGCATAGCAAAAGGAAGTAGCGATTCAGTCTCATCAGTTGAAAATTTATTGGTAAAGAAAAGAAGTGATAGTGTTTGGTATTGTTGCTTTAAAAGTACACTATTTTAGTGTTCTTAAATCAAAGTGCGTTTCAGTGGTTAAAGTCAAAACATACTAATAACATTCAGAATGTGCCTGCACATTTGTGTTTGCATTGACTTATCAATTTAAATAAAATCAGGCTGAAATTACCACAGGATGTTGCTATAGATCATTCTTTACTTTGCCAAGATTGATCTTCATCACATATTTCAGGTACATTTCATAGTAATACTCCAGGCCCGTGCCACTGGTCATTTTTTCTCTCAAATCTTTGTAGGGCGTCATCCGGAAATTGAAATATAGATTCTTTGCGAGTTGTTTGTCAAAAATGAAACTCATGATGAGCAGTTCACGGTGTTTTTCCACAAGTCCCGGATATTTTTCCGAAACGGATTGAAACAAAGGCATCCCCCTTGGGCCGATGTAGCCTACGCCATTCCAGTATCTGAGATCAATTCCAAAATTCCTCAGATCAAACCACAGGTGAGAAAAATAGGCATTTCCTGTATTGAACGGCTGCCTCTTGTGGCCGGAGATATCACGATAGTTCACATAATAATTATCGAATTGAATTTTGCGCAGCACCTTACCGTCATGCTTGTACGTAACAGAAATGCCGGGTGCAAAATTGATGATGGAAGTAAGGGGTTCATGGGTAGAATCATATTGTCCGCCTTTGTGCGAATAGATAAATTGGAAAGGCAATGTTACGCTCCACTTCTTAGTATCCAGTGGCTTTAGTTTTGCAGAGTAACCCACATCAAATTGTTCTTTAAAAGGATCGCCGGGATGAATGGCCACTCTCCAGTTGAGATACAGATCGTGTTCATAAGGTTTGGTGTTGACTTTAATTTGAAAACCATTTTCCAGCCTTTCGTTGATGAGTAGTTTGTAGTCATAAATCGGTTCTATGAATCCGTGATTCATATTTCCTTCAAGAGTTCCGATGATAAATGAAGCATGCTTCATCTGGTATTTGGCGGTGAAGGTTGGGGCCACTGTCGTATAGTGTGGCCTTCCAAATTCCTGTTGCAGGTAAATACCTGCCTTGAGGATGAATCTTGGTGAAACCTGGTATTGTAATTCGGGTATTACTTCGTACCCAAACAGTGTACCGCTGGATGGTATATTTCCGAAGAATTCTGTATTGTATAAATAATTGAGATTATAAAAGTTCAGGGATAGTTTCTGGCTATCAGCAGGATTTATTTCAGTGCCGTATTTAAACACCTGGTAGTCCACCTGGGCAAAGGATTTGAATCCTGAAAAAAGCAGGAAAAGAAAGAAATACTTTCTGAATAGTCTCATTGGAAATTTTGAATTAGGGTGCAATATTACCGGAAAAACTGAGGCAATGATCATTTTTGGGGAAATAGAAACTGGTTAGATACATGATTTTTATGGGATTCTATTGTCGTTCGGAAGGGAAAATTGAATCGGAAAGTACCTTGGTTGTTGATGCAATGAGTTCGGCAATTCAGATTACTTGTTCGAATATATTGTTTAGCATTCTGTAGCCGATTTGTGTAGATTCTGGAATACAGTGCTGAATATTGGCCATCATAATTCAATTAGTGTATGAGTTTTTCTTGTGTCAGGGGTGAACTATGAAAGTGATATCACTGGTACATGTGGCAATGGATAATTTTTTCAATCTCACAGTTCCCAATCTTGTGACATTGTTATGGGGGAATTTCCATTCCTGAATCAAGAGTATGGGCAAAAGATGGAACTCTGCTGCTGATATAGCTTGCCTTCTTTTATTACCTATATCCAAAAAATTCGAGAGTAATTCTTTCCGGTTTGCCTCTGAAGATTTTTCTGCCTTCAACAAAAATAAACAGGTTTTTGTTGCCGTTATTTGCGAAGGCATTTCTAAATTTTGCCACCAAATCATCCATTATGAAACCAAAATCAGGGGTCTCTGCAGTAATCATTCTAATGATGCTTACTTCACTGCAAACCCAGGCACAGCCGTATAACTCAATTAGTCCAAATTCATCAGGCAGCAACAGTTCCGGTAAAAAGAACACATGGGTCTTTTCCTTTAACCCGGGAATGGGTTTTGTCGTTAACTCCCACGCAACTCCCGGAGTTAACAGGATTACTACAAACCTATCAAGCCAATACTATTTTGGCAATGTAGGCTTGGGGATTACGGGAGGCATTGCATCAGGCAGCATGAGCAGCGATGCGATAAATACATTTTTATCCGGCAGAAATTATCCTTCAGATGCTACCATTACCAAATCCAATCCTTCAAACAGCTATTTATTATTCGGCCCGGCGGTAAAGTTTGGCAATAAAGTACAGTTTGGCGCCGAACTAAGCGGCGGTTTATTTTTAAACAATACAGGTAGCCTTATTGTAACGCCACAAGGTGCGCCACGACCATTATACAGTATGCAGAATGGCGATAAAAATTTATATCCGGGTTTTTCGAGCAATATTCATATAGATTATCCCATCAACAACTCCACCCGTTTTTTTATTAGCGGCGGGTATTTACAAACCAAATCCTCCAACCGCATATTAGATGTACAGCAAGGGATTGATATTCCACGGCTGCAAAACCAGGATGTAAAATTATTTATGGCTGGTATTGGTATTAGTAAAACTTTTGGTGGACGCAGAGTGAGCAAAATTGATGCGTTTAGTATTAGGCAAAAGAGAGAAAGAAAAGGTAGCAATAGAATTGGAATTTTAGTTGACGATGATTTTGAAACGTCAATTATAAAATATCCCTTTTTGATGGATGAAAATACTGATGTTGTAAGTAAAAGAAAGTCCAATAATCAAGGTGGGGTAGAATCACTTCTTGCTACACTTATTAGAAGTAGAGTTGCCCCTAAAAGAAATCTCCTAAAAGAAGAATCCGAAAGCTGCGGCCCGGTAACACAAAAGACAACAAACCCCGATGGAACAGTTACCGAAATAATATTTGCCTGCCCGCAAGATGCTGCTCAATTTCAGCAACGTTCAAACAGTTTAAACAGTTTAAACAACAGTATGCCAAGTCGTTTAAGCATGACCCCAACAACAGCCCGGCAAACACAGGGCTTAACTTTTGGTGAAAAAGTCCAGCAGGGGCTACATCAAGCCGGCGTTATTCACAGCGATCTTACTGCAAGAAATATTATTATGGGAAAAATAAGCCGTGTATCCGGAAATGTTGCGGGAATTGAAACGAATGAAACAATTTCTGCAACAGCAAAAAAACATATTACTGGTGTGAAATATGAAGACATTAGTGCAAGATTGTATGCAAGAGAAAGCGGAAGTGGTATGGCAACGGGGCGCAGACAATATCAACTCGTTTATTCTGATGATGCTGACAGCACTATAGCGAATGCTGATATTTCTATAAATCCATTATATCAGTCAACTGGAAATTCAGGAGATATTCCATTGTTTGAAGCAAACAATAAATCAAAATCATCGGGCGGTGGAGATTTGGATAAAGATGGAATACCGGAGATAATGGTTTCACTTATTGATCCTGTAAACGATGCAGTACTCGCTACCACCAAAACAGAAGCAAATGGCGATTTCTTTTTTGCCAATCTTCCTTCCGGCCCTTATACGCTAAAAGTTGAAGGAAGATTAATTTCAAAAAAAGGATATGATGTTTATCTTAAAAACAAAACTGATGTTGCTGGTCAGTTACTAAGTGGTGATGTTCGTTGGTCTATTGAGCTTATTACCGGAACAGGAACTGCTGAGCAAGCTGCTACAGTGGTCAAGACAAAAACAAAATCAAACAGTACAAACGACAGGTTGATGAACACTACTGACGATAATAGCGGTATTGTATGGGATCCACAAACGATTGTAAAAATGTTGCCGGTTTCCATTGGCGATGCGGATGATGATGGTTTGGGAGAAATGCTGGTAGGTAATAATGCGCTTACTCAGGGAGCATCACTTCTTGGTGGAGCACTGGGAGGCAACTTCGCATCGAGACCAGGAAACCCAATAGGTGGAATTATTGTAAAGGGTGGTAAAAACCCCGGAGGTAGTTTTTTTACTACAACTACAAATAACAATGGCGAGTTTGAATTCTCCCAATTAAAAGCAGGTGACTACAAAATTACCGTGGAGCAAAACATTATTATTAGCGATGAAACATTGTTGCAGGTAGGCGATGGTGCCGATGATGTAACGAGCCAGAAGAATGTTGGAGGTAGCGATTTTAATAAGATAGAAACTACTCCCGTTAACGATTCTCCTGAAAGTAATAAAGAAAAGAAAAAAGTAGTTGAAAAAGCTACAAGTGGCCTTAAAGATACCCTTAAAACTAATGTACTGGTAAAACCCGATTCAACAAACAGCGGCAAAGATGTAAAATCTCCCAAAGTGAATATTGAAAACTAATCTTTTAGGGAAACTATAATCTCACTGCACAGGTGTTCTGAAAGGTTCACCTGTGTTTGTTTTATGCTCAAGGGTATTCATGAAAATCCATTGAGAACAGGTATGCGAACCTGGTGCTGGGAAGTAAGTTGAAGATTATTTCCTTTTATTGTAAAGATTTAATGGGAGGCGTCTATAAACTATGTTGATTAAAGGAGATAATTACTCCAATAATTAAACCAATACGGCGAGTTCGTGAGTGATGTTAGCGCGAGGTACGACGAAAACTATATGATCGTTAGCTCTTAGATAAGGATCATGATGTAATGATTGTACTGTCGGTTACTGAAAATTTTTCCTGCCAGATTGCATTCGGCAGGATCAATTAAAATGTTCCAATTTAACTTTAGTGGTTGTATGCGGTGGCACAAGCAAAGTGCTTTCACCAATATTGGTTGAATATGTTGAACGAACTCTTTGATTCAATTGGAAGGAATAACTTTGGTGTATTAGTGCAATCAAATGTGGCTAACATGAATGCAGAAACGAAAAATAAATTGCTCCTTGTATTCAGAGTTTTGATTGTTATTGTTTTGGCCTGTGAGATTCTGAATTGGTTTTTGAATTTTGGAGATACGACCAATTACATTCTGAATGCAACTATGTTTTCATTGATCGGAATTGCATTTATAGTAGCCGGGATACATTGGGATAATAAGGTCATAAAATTGATTATGGTTTTGTGCGGCTTTTTTCTTCTCATCTGCAATTTCCTGCCGGAAAATATTGCCTTTGAAATCATCGGTATAGCCTGTATTATTGTACCAATGGTCATTAGTCGGTTTTCTAAAGAAAACGACAAAATACAGCCTAACCACGCTTGATAAGAGATTTAATTCTGGTGTCCTGGTTTTAAAATTTGCAAAGTGCTTACAAAAGAATAGCTCCTGAATTTTTCAGGAGCTATTCTTTTGGATCGATAACTTTATTCTATCAAACTATATTTTACACATCCAGTTTTGCATACTTAGCATGGTTCTCAATGAACTCTCTTCTCGGTGGCACATCATCACCCATCAGCATGCTGAAAACTGAATCAGCTTCAACCGCATTGTCAATAGTTACTTGTTTCAAAGTGCGGGTAACAGGGTTCATGGTTGTTTCCCACAATTGTTCTGCATTCATTTCTCCAAGACCCTTATAACGCTGTATGGTTACGGAATCTTCCTTGCCTTCGGCGAAAGTCTGGATCCATTTCTTCCGATCTTCATCATTCCATGCGTAAGCCTGTTCTTTACCTCTCTTCAACTGGTATAATGGAGGTTGCGCGATATAGACATAGCCTTGTTCCACCAATTCTTTCATGTACCTGTACACGAAGGTCAGAATTAGCGTTGCAATGTGGCTTCCATCCACATCGGCATCCGTCATGATGATCAACTTGTGATAACGAAGTTTGCTCAGATCGAGTTCTTTAGGGTCTTCGGGTGTTCCTATTTTGACACCCAACGCGGTGAAGATATTTCTGATTTCTTCATTGTCATAAATCTTATGCTCCATGGCCTTTTCCACATTCAGGATTTTACCACGAAGTGGCAGAATAGCCTGGAAACTTCTGTCTCTTCCTTGTTTTGCGGTGCCACCTGCCGAATCTCCCTCAACGAGGAACAACTCACAACGCAATGGGTCTTTATCACTGCAATCGGCAAGTTTACCCGGCATTCCGCCTCCGGTCAGTACATTCTTGCGCTGCACCATTTCGCGTGCCTTCCTTGCTGCTGCCCTGGCCTGTGCCGCGAGTATCACTTTCTGAATGATGGTCTTTGCATTCTTGGGGTTTTCTTCAAGATAGGCAGATAGTACTTTGCTCAGTGTGCTGTCCACAACACCCATCACTTCATTATTTCCTAATTTGGTTTTGGTCTGTCCTTCAAATTGTGGTTCCGGAACTTTTACAGAAATAACAGCGCTCAGGCCTTCTCTGAAATCATCGCCTTCTATCTCCACTTTAGCTTTTTCAAACATTCCTTCCTTCTCTCCGT
Source organism: Chitinophagaceae bacterium (assembly GCA_039811325.1). GTDB lineage: Bacteria > Bacteroidota > Bacteroidia > Chitinophagales > Chitinophagaceae > Ginsengibacter. Next base: position 9,945 of record JBDHYH010000088.1, read on the forward strand.
ACGATTTAAAAACTCGTGTTACTGAGCGGCGGAAGCCTGAAACGTGCGTGCCACCTTCGATAGTATTGATGTTGTTGACATAGCTGAACAGATGCTCCTGGAAACTGGTATTGTAGATCATTGCTACCTCCACAGTTACGTTGGTTGCTTCATCGAAGCCTTCGCAGAAGATCACAGATGGCAACAACGACTGGCGGCTTGCATTTTTGTCAATCTGTTCTACGAATTCAGTGATACCACCTTCGCTATAGAAGGTCTTTGAGTAGGTGGTACCATCATCATGCTTTTCTCGAAGATCATTAAGTACGATCGTGATCTTCTTGTTCAGGTAGGCCAATTCACGCAGCCTGCTTTCAAGAATTTCTTTATTGTATTCTGAAACGATAAAGATGGTGGTATCAGGCCAAAATCTCACTGTAGTTCCGGTACGGTCAGTTTCACCGATTTCTCTCACAGCATATTGAGGAATACCTTTTGCATATTCCTGCTCAAATATCTTTCCTTCACGTTGAACGGTTACGTGAAAATCACTGCTTAAAGCATTCACGCAACTCACACCAACACCGTGTAAGCCACCACTCACTTTATAAGTGTTCTTATCGAACTTACCACCTGCATGAAGCACGGTCATTACTACTTCCAGAGCGCTCTTGCCTTCCTTCTTCATAATACCTGTAGGGATACCACGGCCATTATCAGAAACTGAAATAGAATTGTCTTCGTGTATGGTTACTGTTATGTGATTGCAATAGCCTGCTAATGCTTCATCGATAGAGTTGTCAACGACCTCATACACCAAATGATGCAGTCCCTTGTTCCCAACATCGCCGATGTACATCGCGGGTCTTTTTCTTACTGCTTCCAGACCTTCTAAAACCTGGATACTGTCTGCGCCATAATTTGTTTTCGGGGGTTTCACTGCTTCTGCTGTCTCTGCCATAAATTGTAATAGAAATGTATAAAATGTGAATGGGCAAATTTACGGAAATAAGGCCTCTTTTCCCAATTAAGAGCCGGTTGTTTTGAACATTCTTGAGCATGAAATGTTAATAAATTTTTCATGGCTTTATCTTTAAATTATCCTTGTAAGAGTTGGGAATCTTGAGCAGATGACCGGGGAAAAATCGAAATCACACTAACTGCTCCAACTTCTGATTTATTTGCGTACTGACTCACTGCTCCAAACACTAAACACTTACGCATACAAACCTTCAACTTCTTAATCTTTCAACCTTCCAACGTCCGAACATTCGAACCTACCAGCCTCTCTTTCAATTCTTCATCAAGAATAACTAACTTTGCACTCCCGATGGTGGAAGCAATTGACAATATATTATCAGTATCTACGGGAGAGGCCATACAACATTCCGAATTAGAACTCTTACAATACCGCGTTCAGGATATTCCAGGTTCTGTTCATTATATCATTTGCAGGTACAGGAAACCCGAACATGTTGAGATTGAAGAAATGGGTATGCTGGCCTATCAATACCAGCCTAAGGAAGACAAAGTTGATAAAAAGCTGGAATTGGTTTTCTGCATCAGTGGCAATAAATACTGCCGGAAGTTTGATGAAGAGTGTTCCTTCTGCCGCCATTCCCAATCTCATTATTGCGAAGAATTAGTTCCTACGGTTGATATTGCATTTTTCAGGTTCGATGAGCAACACCTTGGCCAGTTTGTAAAGGATGTACGCACTACCAGTTTTTCAGAAGATATTTTGAATTTCAGGCATGAGAGTTCCTTTACTAAGTTGCTTCCCTTGTGCAGTAAATCTTATGAATTACTGACAGGGCTGATGAACCATCCATACACAGACAGCATGGCGAATATCTTCACCAATGCACAAACGCAAATGCTATTGCTGAATGCTATGGAGTGTATGGCCGGTGATGGACCACAATGCGAATCTTTCAATTGTAAATTCCTGGCAAATGAGGAAGACAGAAAGAAGATAGCGCTGGCACGGGAAGTATTGCTGCAGCACATCTGTGAGCCACTTACCATCCGTGAGTTGAGCAGGAAGGCTGCTATCAATGAATGTTATCTGAAGAAAGGATTTAAGGAAATGTATGGATGTACCATTTTTGATTTTTTTCAAACTCAGAGAATGGAACATGCAAAATATTTGCTTTATGAAAAAGGTTTGACGGTGACAGATGTCTCCAATCTTCTGGGCTACAGTTCTATCAGCCACTTCTCCACTGCATTTAAAAAGCATACTGGGCTAAAGCCTTGTGAACTCCTGTTACGCTAAACTACTGCTGATTTTGCTTCAGTTTTGATGGGTCCACTTTTCCTTTATCGTCGAGGATCGGTTGTGGTACAGGCGCCTTGCCTTCGGGAGTTACTTCTGTGAAGACCTTGTTGATATAAACCCATTTACCATCTTTCCATTTCAATCCTTCATAATCTCCATCACCCACATAAGTATATTTTTTTTCAGGCTGTCCGGTTTCTGAGATCAGGTGCTCCATAATGATGATATTCATTTCAGGATCAAAATTCAAACGTGGCCCTGCATTCTTTTTGTAGGTCATGATGTAGCGGGCCATTCCTTTTTTTAATTGAAGGCTGCTATTGGGAAAGCTAAAATTGTTGCCTCCGAAAACCGGCCTTCCGTTTTCAAATGTCAATATCTCTATGATCTTGCGATTGCTGTTGATATCATGATCATCAAATCCGAGAAGCGTGTAATAGGTTTTGTCAAAGGCTTTGGTTTGGATAATGTTATAGTAAACAGCACCAATCCAGTTTAAGTTACTTCCCACTGTGTCTTCAGGTGATTTCATAAGTGGAGCCCGATCCACCAAAGGGAATAATTTTAGCGATCCGTCAGAGGTTCGCATCTGGATGGCTCCGTGTTGCCTGGTGGTGTAGTCATTCACATACAATTGCCAGGTGAAAATCCGAAAACTGCTGTCGGGTGGAGTTTGTTTCGAAATAGTGAGCAGTGAATCGAAAGGGTAATAAAATGAATTCGGCGTTTTAAGTGCGCGGACAAACATCCTTGTAAAAATACTATCAGCCTCAATCCTTTCTCCTGCACTGCGCCCCTTCACAATACTCAGGGCATATTGTTTCATACTATCTTCCTGTTGTCTCAATGATTTGGTTGCAGCAGGCTCTAATTGTGCTAAAGCTACCTGCGCCAAAAGCAGCATAATCGTAAGGAAAAGAAATTGCAATTGGTTTTTCATGTATTCAAAAAACAAATTAAACCCTATTTATTCAAATTTATTGTTAACCGAATGGCGATTTAACGAACCGGTAAAGAGTGGGCAACAGCAATGAGGTTATCAAAAACCAGGTCTATCCTTTGATCGGTGGCATCCACATCTTTTCTTGTAGTTGGCAAAAATATATTGAGAGCCACGCCAAGGTTGCGCCCGAATTCCATGTCACTTAGTGTGTTTCCAATCATGATAGACTTTTGAAGATTGATTTCAGGGAAGTCCCTCATTGCCTGCAATCCCATCCCCGGATTGGGCTTGCGGTTTTCACTTTCCATGTCTGTGCAAACGTATATCCTGTCTAACCGTCCACCTGCTGCAATGATTGCTTTGAGCATGTTTTGATGGATGATGTGTAAATCTTCCATTCGGGTAAGCCCTTTCGCTACACCTCGTTGATTCGTTATCATCACAATGGTTCCGAACGTTTTATTAAAGATGCGAAAGGCTTCTTTCACTCCATCATAAAACCTGAACTCTTCCCATTTGTGAATGTAGTCTTCCTGCTTCTCTTCATTGACTACTCCATCCCGGTCTATGAATAAAGTCCACTTTGTGTTGATTTCGCTTAACGTTTTCAGGTTATATTAATTTTCCAGTTGATTTTGCCGGGCAAATTATTGAAATTCATTCAAACTGCTTTCCTGCATTTTTCAGTAGAAAGAGTAAATGATTTCAATATTCTTTTTTTTTAAAGACTTCATGTTTTACCTTTAGGCGCATTGATACAATAGTTTTCACGATTAAAATATAAGAAATATTATGGGAGTTGTAAAAGACCGGTTTAAGGCCAAAGCAGATAGTTTAGCTGCCGAAATCAAAAATATTTTAAAGGAACACGGAGAAAAGCCGATTGGAGAAGTGAAGTTGTCGCAGATATACACTGGTATGAGAGGCATCACAGGATTGGTAACAGAAACATCCTTGCTGGATCCTCAGGATGGTATTCGTTTTCGTGGATATTCTATTCCTGAATTACAAAAAGCATTACCGAAAGCTGAAGGTGGAAGCGAGCCGCTTCCTGAAGGATTGTTTTACCTGATGCTTGTGGGTGAATTACCTACTGAAGAAGATGCGCAACACATGAGCAGCGTATGGCAACGCCGCAGTCATGTCCCTAATTATGTTTTTGATACCATCGAATCGCTTCCGGAATCCACACACCCGATGACTCAATTTGTGGTTGGTATTATGGCTTTACAAAATGAGAGCACCTTTGCCCAACGCTATGCAGAGGGCATGAATAAGAAAGATTATTGGGAAGCCACCTTCGACGATGCTATGGATCTGATCGCAAGGCTGCCACGCATTGCAGCCTATGTATATCGCAGAAAATACAAAGGAGGAAAGCATATTCAGCCAAATGGATTGCTAGATTGGGCAGGAAATTTTGCGCACATGCTCGGGTACAATGACGAAGGTTTTCGTGAATTGATGCGCCTCTACATGACCATTCACTCAGACCATGAAGGAGGTAACGTTTCTGCACACACGACACATTTGGTGGGTTCGGCATTGAGCGATCCTTACCTTTCTTTTGCAGCCGGTATGAATGGATTAGCCGGTCCACTGCATGGACTTGCCAACCAGGAAGTGATCAAATGGATATTTGAAATGCAGGAGCAGATAGGTAGTGATAACCCTACGAAAGAGCAGATCACTGCTTATGTGAAGCAAACACTTTCTGAAGGAAAAGTAATTCCCGGTTACGGCCATGCAGTATTGCGCAGAACAGATCCGCGCTTTGAAGCACAGATGGAATTTGGAAAGAAGCACATGCCGGATGATAAATTGGTTCAGACAGTCTGGAACATCTACGATACCGTTCCGGAAATATTAGGCTCCATTGCCAAGATAAAAAACCCTTGGCCGAATGTAGATGCGCATAGCGGCGCTTTACTTGTTCACTATGGAATGAAAGAGTATGAATTCTATACCGTCATGTTTGGGGTATCTCGTGCTCTTGGAGTTCTCTCAAGTCTTTGCTGGGACAGAGCTTTGGGAATGTCCCTGGAACGGCCAAAGTCTGTAAGTACCAGGATGGTAAAATTGTGGCTTGAAGGGAAGGAAGAAATATGGGGAGACTAAGGAAGGGTTAATGGTTAATGGTAATTTGTTAATTGAAAGTTGAAGGTGTCAGTTCAAAATTCTTACTTTCTGAAGTACATGGGCAAAGTGTTTCGGCCATGAAGTTTGGGAAATAAGGGAACATAGTTTTGCAAAATGGATGACCTAATCATTCTAAACCTTTCAAAACCTTCATTATATTTGCTGCGCTTTTTAAAAGAGCGATGGGGAATTAGCTCAGTTGGTAGAGCGTTTGCATGGCATGCAAGAGGTCACCGGTTCGAACCCGGTATTCTCCACAACTCGTTTTACTTATCAACGGATACGCTCGTTTCCCTGACGAAAAGTTTGGAATTTTGCCTTAATATTTCTCTAAAGGAATAGAGAGGTACTTAGTATTTTTATTGACATTGCCACTATATATTGGTACGCGAATTCCTCCTGCCATGCAAAAGAGAAAGTTACACATCATCATTGCACCCAATTCTTTTAAAGGAAGTTTGAATAGCATAGAGGCAGCAGATTGTATCAGGAAGGGAATAGAGCGAAGCGGCCTATCTGCCAGTGTCTCATTATTTCCCATCGCTGATGGCGGCAGCGACACTATGCGAATACTCGCAAATCTTGATTCTGCAACATTGATCCAATCGACGGTGCACAATCCTTATGGTGAAGTAATTCAAAGTGAGTACGGATGGCTGCCTTCGAAACAATCTGCAATCATCGGATTGTCCGAAGCATCCGGTATTCAATTCAAAACCAAAAACTCAAACATTTTGGTTGCCAATACTTTTGGAACAGGTGAACAAATAAAAGATGCGATTGACAGAGGTGCAAAAACTATTGTCATTGGCATGGGCGGCAGTGCCACAACTGATGGCGGTGCAGGATTGTTGCAGGCATTGGGATTGGAGTTTTTTGATAAAGAAAATCGTGAAGTAAAGGATATTCCTAAAAGATTGGATGAAATTGTGAGGGTAGATGATGGTTCATTCAAACAAAATATCAGTAACTGCAAATTTGAAGTATTGTGTGATGTAGAAAATCCATTGCTTGGAGAAGAAGGCACATCAAATATTTTCGCTCCTCAAAAAGGCGCATCACCTGAAGCAGTGTTAGCACTGGAAAAATGTTTGAAAGCATGGAACAATTTAATCCTGGAATACACCTTTGTTGATATGGCTCAAATGAAATTTGGCGGAGCAGCAGGCGGTGCTGCGGCTGGATTGTATCCATGGGCCAATGCACAATTGATAAGTGGAATTGATTATTTTATGGATAAATTCCGGCTAAACGACTTTTTGGAACATGCAGATTTTCTGATCACAGGAGAAGGAAAGTTGGATGCACAAACACTAAAGGGAAAAGGGCCTTATGGTTTGGCTATAAGGTCGAAGAGATTTGGAATCCCCGTGATTGTATTTGCAGGTCAAACTGAAATTGAAGAAGACGAAAATTTTCCACAAATCATTACTATCAATAAGAGTCCCAATCTTCAAAAAGAAATTGAAAATACTTCCGCAAATCTTGAAGAAGCAGCTTGCAAATGGGCACAAAGACTGCGTGTTCAATAAGTGGTGGTATCTTTACACGTATGAAGATCGTTATTTTAGACGCGTATGTATTTAATCCTGGCGATTTGAGTTGGGATGGAATCAGAAAGTTTGGTGAAGTGGAAATTTATGACCGCAGTACAAGAGAAGAAGTAATTTCCCGCATTCAGGACGCGGATATTGTGCTTACTAATAAAGCTTTAGTATCGCGGGAAGCGATTGAAAATGCCCGGCAACTAAAATT
>JBDHYH010000089.1:0-16943 GCA_039811325.1 Chitinophagaceae bacterium
TTTCATGTAGGCTTGTACGATGATGGTACTGCCGTAGATCAATTTCCAGGTGCAGGCAACAGGCAGGCAGCATTCGGGGGTACACCTCAGGTAGAAAATAAACCGATAATGAAAGTTCCCAATCCTAACGCATTTACTACACTTCCGGATGTCAACGATATCGTGAAAGTAACGATTCAATAGTTCTTTTAAGATGCAACGGTTTAGGCCGTTGCATCTTTTCCCAATCTTAAACCGCTAACGAATTTTATAAAAAAATATTTACACACAAAATGTTTGTTGAAAAAACACAGCATAAAATTGTAATCAAATGAAATCACTTTCAAGAAAATAATGCTCATCACATTGTTTGGCTTTTGAAGTTTATAAATCCCTGATCCTTTTTTGCAGTGGTTGCTGCTACTGTACAGTAAGAAAAGCCCGGGACTATTTTTTCTGAAAACTTTGAAAGTCAAAAATTAGATTCATACTGGCAAATTATATCAGGAAACTGGTACAAAGGAGATGTGGATGAAATGCAGGTAGTCCCTGCCGAAGGAGGCCACCGTTATGTTTTATGCACTGATAACAAAAACAACAAAGCTGAAAATCTTATCCGGCTTTTTGTTGACCTGCAGATTTCCATTTTAAAACAACTGACCTCAAGAGTTAAATGAATCAGTCGGATAACTTTTGTTCTATTGTCGGGCTTCTTTACTGCATGTAGCTTTATTGGAAATTTTTTACAATGAAAAAATTTCTGCCAGCCGGATTATTGTTATTTGCTCTTATAATGATGCATGGATGTAAAAAAAATGAAAATGATACTGATAATGGCAATAAGAATAAAGTGGTTCCAACGCCTGTGGGCACGCCAACCGGAACAAAAACAAGTAAGTTGATACCAAAGAGCGGAGGCAGCATAACCAGCGCTGATGGAAAGTTGGAAATTTTTTTTCCTTCCGGGGCATTGTCCTCCGACCAAACGATCACTATTCAGCCAATCACCAATAATTGTCCCGGCGGTGTGGGACTGGCCTATCGCCTGGAACCGGATGGATCAAAATTTAATCAACCGGTAACGTTGAAGTTTCATTATGATGATTCAGTGCTGAAGTTCACATTGCCTCAATGCATGCTCATTGCATATCAAGATACAAGGGGTATTTGGTTTGCTTTGGACAACGCAAAAAACGATACCACCAATCATATTCTTTCCGGTCAGACACTCCACTTTTCAGGTTTTACCTTTTTGGAGAACGTTTACCTAAAGCCTGAATCCGCTACTATAAAAGCAGGCGAAAGTATCCAATTATTTATTCTGGTCGTTGATGTTTCACATTTCCATACTATACTTGGCGATGTTGGTTTTGCGCTTGTAAGAGGTACAAGTTCTTCATGGGCAGTTAATGGGGTTATCAATGGCAATGATCAGTACGGGAAAATTACTTCTAACCCAATTGTTAACCCGCTCTATGATTATGTCACATACACTGCTCCAAACCATGCTCCTCCAAAAGACAAAAATCCGGTACAGATATCAGCAGAATTTAATCAACTATTTATGGAGCACAATTTCGGTTACAAAGATTCACTAATGGATTTTAACAAAGCAATTCTCTATTCTCACATTCGTATCATTGACGGCGGCTATCATGTGGAGCTAAGTTTTAAGGCAGATTCGGTGAACGAAGGAGGAGCATTATGGGGACTAAAGGATAAAGGTTCTTTCGACTTAGTGCTTTCAGGAGAAAATGGTTCAGTAACAAATATTCAAAATTCTGAAATCTCAGTTAACCTTTTGAAGAATGATGGGTCTTGTAATGTTTCAGTAAGCTATAACGGACCGGGTAATATCAACATCGTTGACTCCAGTTATGTCATTCAAAATCCTATTTCTAATTCCATCATGATCATGTTTAACTCCCTGGATCAGAAGAATTGGGTAAAGTCGCCAATTTGGGATTATTCATGCCCCGGAGATGATAACGGGCAACTGGGTGGAGGTTTGGGACCACCTTTCCCATCTGCAATACAATTTAATAAAGCAGATTCTACACAAACCTTTGACGTCGGCGGTCAGTATAAGATCATAGTTACCCCGATTAAGTGAAGGACTGCATTATGGTCAATAATAGGATTTTTCTGGTCATAGGAATAGCTGGTTTTTCAATTCAGGGTGAGCAAAGCATTATTTGGCTCACCCTAACTTTTGTACTATTGTCAGGTTCTTTTTCCCATACGAACTTTCAGAAAAAATTGTATGAAAAAGTTCATCTTATTCATTTGCGGACTGCTTCCGCTTTTTACATTTGCCCAATTTGGAATCAAAGCAGGTTTGAATTTTGCCAACATCTCCAAAGCATCCGACATCAGTAGTAGTAGCCAGGCAGGTTTTATGGCCGGTGTCTTCATGGCGCCTCCCAGCAAAAGTGTACTCAGTTCCAGAACTGAAATCATTTACTCGAAACAAGGTTATAGTTTTAAGTCTGGTTCCAATACCGGCAAAGTAAACCTGGATTATATCATACTACCGCAATTGATGGGAATCAACATAACTAAGTTTGTGCAGCTACAACTCGGTATGCAGATGGCTTATCTTCTGAATGCAAAAGCCGACAGTACCGATGATGAAGGTGAGTCTGGTCCGTATAGTTCTGTCATGAGCAATTACAACAAATTTGATTATGCCTTTGCGGTGGGTGCAGAGATACATCCCGTATCCGGCCTGGTATTAGGAGCAAGGTATAATATAGGACTCGGTAAAATTTATAAGGAAATGGAGACCGGGCAATCGCCTTCCTTCACTGCTGCTGATGCAAAGAATAATGTAGTGCAGGTATTTGTGGGATGGATATTTGGAAAGAATTCATCCGGTAAGAATAAGTAGTAGTATATCTTATGGCTTACTTCTGAGAGACAGATTTTCTTTTCTGCTACCGCTTGTTGAAGTGAGTTCATCATCATTAATTAAAAATTATTTCAATCATGAAAAAAATTTTGAGTTGTTGCGCATTCATGATTTTCTCCTTGTTGGCGTATTGCCAGAATGTAGGAATCGGCACTACTGCGCCGGACAATAGCGCACAATTGGATGTTGTTTCTACTAATCGCGGATTGTTGATGCCAAGGATGAACAATAGTCAAATTGCTGCTATCATTAGCCCGGCAAAAGGACTGATGGTGTTTAATACGGATTCGAATAGCTTTTGGTTTTACAACGGTATTGAATGGGTGAACATCAGCACTGTATTGAATACCTGGTCACTAAATGGAAATGCAGGAACTAACCCTAATCAGAATTTTATCGGCACAACGGATAATCAGCCATTGTCTATTAAGGTTGGCAACACCAGGATGGGATTTCTTGACTTGAATGGAAATGTATTCTGGGGCGATGAAAGCGGATTCTCAAATACCGTCGGCTCGGATAATGTGGCCATAGGGGTGGGGGCACTGCATTCAAATACAGATGGAAATAGTCTTGTGGCCATTGGAGCGAATGCCCTGTTTAATAACAAGGGATCAACAACCAACACCGCTATTGGAAGTTCTTCACTTTTCACAAACACAACCGGAGAGTCTAATGCTGCAACAGGCTACCAGGCGCTTTATTTCAACACAATAGGTTGTTGTAATACTGCAAATGGATATCAGACACTCTTCAAGAATACATCCGGATACTTTAATACTGCACTTGGATATACCTCACTCTGGAACAATATTACCGGCATTTTTAATTCCGCAGTGGGGTTTCAATCACTTTACTCCAACACATTGGGGAATTACAATACAGCGAATGGAAACGAAGCGCTCTACTATAATAAAACGGGGGCTTACAATACTGCAAGTGGATATAATTCGCTTCTGAAGAATATAGATGGAAGCAATAATGTGGCCGTCGGAAATGGTGCATTGTATAATAATACAGGTGGAAGTTTTCTTGTTGCCATAGGAGACAGTGCATTGTTTTATTCTACTGCACTTTCAGGAAATACAGCGGTAGGAAGTCATTCGCTATTTAATACCACTGCAGGGAATAATACTGCTATCGGAACGCGGGCAGGAATTACTGTTATAGACGGAGTCGGAAATACTCTGGTAGGCGCCAATGCAGATGTTTATAAGCCGCAAATCAATAATGGTACGGCTATTGGTTACCTTGCTATTGTGAACTCCAGTGATAAGGTGCGGATTGGAAATACAAAAGTGAAGGTGATTGAAGGTGAGGTAGCGTTTTCGTCTTCATCGGATGCCCGATTTAAATACAACATCAAAAAGAATGTGCCCGGCCTTGATTTTATTAAAAGGCTGATTCCGGTTACCTATTATTTTGACGATGAAAAAATGGATCATTTTACCAGAACCGGGGAATTAAGTAACCCGATGGTTCATTCAACTTCTTCTAAAGAAATAAAGCAATTGCGAACAGGCTTTCTTGCGCAAGACGTAGAGAAGGCAGCCGGCGAGTCAGGGTTTGATTTTGATGGAATTCACAAACCCATGAATGACAAAGACCACTACAGCCTTGCATACGGACTGTTTGTAGTGCCTTTAGTAAAAGCTGTTCAAGAGCAGCAAATAATGATAGAGCAGCAACAAAAACTTATTGATAATTTAAGAAAACAGGCAGAAAAAGATAAGACTCAAAAGATCGTTCAGGTACAACGGCAACAGATTGAAAGCCTCACGCAAAGAATTGAGACCATTGAGAAATTATTGGGCAACAGTCAGAATAAAAATAAATAATCATGAAACAAATAATTTCCGTGTGTGCGCTATTGTTATGTATCGGGCAGGCATACAGCCAGGATTATCCCGAACCTGAATTCAGCAATGAAGTATATTTCCTTGAGAAAGGGAGTAGCAATAAACTGATCAGGCTCGAAAAAGCAACGTCGGAAATGAATACTGACCAGGGCACCTTTTCAGGTGCTGAGAGTAGTTATTCAATTGAGGGTGGAAAATCCCCTGTGAGGATTACCGGTGGCAAGGATCTTTCTTTTATCATTTCAAAAGGGTCATCCGGTTCTTCTTCTCCGGGCATGCCTGCCAATTCAGATTCCATCATGCGCGCTAACGGTGTAGATCCGGCTATGATGCAACAGTTTGCTTCCATGGGCGATCCCGCGCAGGCAATGACGTTGTACAAGTGTGATGTGAAAAATAATGAACGAAAAATAATTCTCCAGAAAACACCCGGCATCAATCCATTCGGAAAACATAAATTAATATCAAGCGAAAAATATACATTTAGCGCAAGGAAGATCAGGGATGGCTATTGGGAATTCATTATTGACAAACCACTTCCCCGGGGAGAATATGCTTTTACGATGATGCAGGGTGGTATGAGCGGGATGGGAAGTGTACTGATATTTGCTTTCGGAGTACAATAGCTGCTTGAATATTCATGTCGTTTAGTTAAGGAACATAGATAACAAACGTGAACATCCGCCGCGTTACCGGGAATCGAAAGAACAAAATGTCTTAAACCAAATCATACAAATTTTTTCAACCTTTGAACACTTCAAAATAAAAATTCCTTTTGCAGTTATGGAATTAATTGTAATTTATCACTCTGAAATTCCGATTATCTCCAAAAGGATTTATGAAACCAGCGTCTCTATTGCATATCCTCGTAACCTTTGCATTATTGCTTATCGATATAATTCCTGCTCACGCACAGGTACCTAAAAGCGATAACAACAATTCCGAAATTTCTTTCCTTCTTAAAAAAGCAAATACTTTTTTTGAAGCATCTGAACCTGACTCTGCCATTCGCTATGCAAGAAAAGCTGCACATCTCAGTCACCAAAAAAATGATCTCTATGATGAAGGCTGGTCTTTGATCAAATGCAATGATATACTTATTGACAAAGGTGATTACAATGCTGTAACAGGCAACTTGCCGAGAATAAACGAAATTGGAGAATTTTTGAAAGACTCCATGCTCATGGCTGTGGCCACCATGCATGCTGCGCAGGTACAACTGTACAATGACAAACCGGATGAAGCAATCACCTTATTTCAGAAAGCTCTCAGGCTTAAATTATCAAAAGTCAAAACAACTTATTCAGCGCTTGCCTATAATGATTTGAGCTATTCTTACGGACAAAAGGCAGAATACAAGTTGCAGGCAGAGAGCCTTGTGAAGGCGCTGAATATTTGCGAGGAGATTGGAGACAATGAAATCGCCGCTATGTCGCTGAATAATCTGTCATCCATGTACTTTACACTTGGCGACAAACAAAAGGCTATCGACTATCAAAAAAAATCTATTGAAAAGAGAAAGGTGACGGATATAGAAGGGCTGGCTTTAGGCTATTGCAATCTATGCCAGATGTACCTGAAGGCGGGCAACCTGGAGGGAGCAGAAAGATACCGGCAATTGTGCCTGCAATATTCCAGTCAGTCAAAAAATGAGTCAAAGGTGGTGATGGGATACATTACTTCCGGATTGCTTGCCAATGCGAAGGGGGATAATAAGGAAGCATATCAACTTGAGAAAAAGGTAATCAGCATTCTTGAAAAGTCGCACAGTGATGATGTGATGCTTGCCACCCGCTACATCTCTGCTGCGATCCTGTCTGGCCTCAACAAAGAAGATTCATTGATTACACTTAGTTATTATGATAAGTCAATGACATTGTCACAAAAATTGGGTATCACAGAAAATTTGAAATCTATCTATTATTACAAAACAGTTTTTTTTAAGAATAGAAAGGATTATTACAATGCCTATGAAAATTACAAAAAGTATATCAACTACCGCGACAGCCTGAACTCTGAAGACACTAAAAAAACCATTGCGGAAATAGAAACCAAATATCAGACAGCCAAGAAGGATAATGAAATTGAGAAATTGAATGCTGATCAGAAAATCAAGCAACTGGAGATAGACAAACAAAAAGCAGTGATAGCCGGTGATTTGCTGCAGGCACAGAAAAAGCAAAATGAAATTGATTTGCTTGGAAAGTCAAAGGAACTGCTCGACATTAAAATAAAACAACAGGATGAGCAACTGGAAAGGAACCTGCTGATAGCAAAGAATAATGAGCAGCAATTACAATTAGCCAGGCAGGAAAGAAAATTGCGCGAAGGTGAATTGAAAGAGCAGAAGCAACTTCGCAATATGATGATTGGCGGAGTTTTGGTTTTGACTATTCTGGGATTTGTATTGTTCAACCGTTATCAGTTGAAAAGAAGGCTTCAGCAACAAAAGGCCCTGCTCGAGGTGAGAAACAACATTGCCAAAGACCTCCATGATGAAGTAGGGTCCACACTTACGAGTATAAAAATTCTTTCTGAAGTTTCTAAAAAGAATTTGCAGAAAGATCAGCAAAAGGCATCTTCATTATTACAAAAGATCACCGAACAATCATCGCAAATGCAGCAAAGCATGAGCGACATCGTATGGGCTGTAAAACCCGACAATGATAAGCTGGAAAATATGGTGATCAGGATGAGGGAATACATCAGCCACACATTAGAGCAAAAAAATATTCAGACAAGATTCACGATTGATGAGAAGGCAATGGATAAAAGTATCGGAATGGAACAGCGTCGTGACCTGTTTCTCATCTTCAAAGAAGCCATCAACAATGCAGCGAAGTACGCTGATTGCAGTGAGGTGCATATTGATTTATCTGCCATCAATGGAAATATTAGAATGATGGTTGCTGACAATGGAATCGGTTTTGACACCCAAAAAATTACGGCTTCCAATGGTTTGAAAAATATGCAATCACGTTCGGTTGCTTTGCATGGTCAATGCATTATCAGTTCGGCGGATGGGAAGGGTACTACCGTGTCTGTGGAGGTTCCGGAGAGGTAATGTGTGTGGATAGATAGGAAGAAGATATTGGAATCTTTTTCCCAATCTGAGGAATGTTCTTTTCACTGTAGATCTATTTTCTTGCCTGCATCGTTGCTTCCTGCTTTTGCATAACTGCAACCAGGAACTCTTCTTTATTGGTAATATCGTTGAAGTTGTGATTAGCCTTTAGTTCTTCATCGGTAACTCTTTTTCCAGAAATGATAGATCTCACAGAATTGGCAAGGTCAAAATAGAAACCAGTGTAAGAGTTGGGCGGTGTTTCAAATTGCATTTGGAGCACTCCATGCTCTATAAATGCTTCGGCATATTCCGTATGGCTTTCATATTGAACAAATAGTATTTTGTCAAAATAGTTACAGCTGGTGGACTTCCAGGTGGCAATCCGTTCTCCTTGCCTGTTGTATGTTACACCATGCAATACGTACTGCTCTTTTTCGAAATCAATTTTGAACAGTACACCGTGTAGTACAGTTTTGTTGACTTTGTCAATCGATAAGTCGTACCAGTAGCCTTCAATGAAATCCTTTCCCGTCAGGAGTTTTCGTACCTTCACGCTGTCATCAATGAGGTAATCAATAAGGTAGTTGCCTATTAACACAATAAGGATAACCGCAACAATGATAGTAGAATAGGCTAAGGCATCACTCTTAAACTGGTTTGCAAATTTGTCGATTAGAAAAGTTGTCAGGATGGAGGCGACAGTGGCTGAAATTACTTTGTATTCCCTCCGGTAGTTTTCGAAAAATTGCATTTTTTTTAGAGTTTATTAATAATGAGACTTAATAATTTTTGAAACCTTCGGCAGTTCCACTCCATCAGTAAGACAGTCATTCCTGAAAGACCTATCGTACACTTCCAATCTATATTGGAGAATTAAAAGTACTGAATAAGAAAAAAGTAAAGAAAAATATACGGATGGGTTTGCTGGCTAGTTTCTTCTCAGAAGCTACAATTGTTCTTCAGTTATTGTATGGTTATCACAACCATCGTCCCCTACACAAACATGTAGTTTCTGTCCAGAAAATTCTTTCTAATATTGTATTCATGTCTATCCGCATTTTGTTATACGACGATAATGAAGCATTAAGAGCCAGCATGGAGGCCCTGATCACTGATGAGCCTGACTTTGAGTTGCTGGCCGCATTGCCGGATGCTGAGAATGTGGAGAAAGATATTCGCGACCTGAGACCGGAGGTGATACTGATGGATATTGATATGCCGGAAGTAAACGGTGTGCAGGCAGTGCGAAAGATCAGAAAAACAAATGAACACCTGCCGGTGATCATGCTCACAGTGTTTGATGATAATGAAAATATTTTCAAAGCCATCTGTGCCGGCGCTTCCGGATATATTCTCAAGCGATATGCAACGGAAGAAATTCCTACTGCCATTCGCAATGTGATGACAGGCGGAGCACCCATGACCGGAACGGTTGCAAAAAAAGTGTTGCAAATGGTGCCTCAGGCAAAATCAAATATTGAAGAAAAGAATGATCTTTCAAAAAGAGAAGCTGAAATACTCCAGTTCCTGGTCAATGGTTTCAGTTATAAAATGATAGCCGCACAATTGGATATAAGTATCGATACCGTCCGTTTCCACATCAAGAAAATCTACGACAAACTGCACGTACATTCCGCCACAGAAGCCGTTTCCAAAGCATTGAAAAATAAAATGCTCATGCTATAATGTAAACTGGTCGCTCCTTCACTTATTAGTTACAACGGTTACACTTTACTACACGAATATGTAGTTGCAGCCCATTTTCTGCCATTCTACATTTACACCAATAAAAAAAACTACAAAATGAACAGATTGTTCCCTTTTTTATTTATTGCCTTATTCCTGAGCAATAACGCTTATTCTCAAAACGTCGGACAGCGGACGAAAGATCGTGCAGTAGCTGATGTCAATGCAAGAGTTGACAATAAAGTGGACAATGCAGTTGATAAAGCGGACAAGGCTATTGGCAATATTTTTAAGAAAAAGAGTAAGAAGCCGAAAAAGGAAGCCACTAACCAAAAAGAAAAAATGAATGATTCAAATACAGGAATTGAGCATTCATCCAATAAATCCGTTCCCGGTGGAAATAGTTCAATTGGTAATAAACCATCATCAGATACTATCCCATCAGGAATTACAACCGGCGCTGCATTTTCCGACTTTACTCCCGGATCATCTGTAATTTTCCAGGACGATTTTTCTGTGGATGCCGTTGCAGATTTTCCGGCAAAATGGAACAGCACGGGATCAGGCAAGGTTTCTACATTAGATGGAGTTGACGGCAAATGGCTTGAACTGGCTGATAACACCCTGGTAACACCTGACAATCAAAAAAGCCTCCCGCAAAACTTTACTATTGAATTTGACCTGTTTTTAAATGCGCCCGAAGCTTCCGTTGTACCATTTATTCAGTTCGGATTTTCCGATTCAAAAAATATCCTCACACAGGATGTTTATCGTTCTCAAAGGTTCTGGGTATCGTTGGATAATTATAATGACCCCAGTTTGTACCTGGTTAACTATGGCTTGAATGATCTCGATCCGATCGGCAATAAGCAATCATTCCCGCTGACGACCTATTCTAATAAAATATTGCACGTAAGCATTGCCGTAAACAAAACACGGGTGCGTGTTTATCTTGACAAAACAAAAATTGTGGATTTACCGAAGGTGCTTACACCTGCCATGATGCACCGTTTTTACATTGCCAATTATCCCAAAATACCTGCCTCTACTGCTGGCTTATTTATTGGAAATGTACGGATTGCTTCTGCCGACGTGGATGCAAGAAGTTTACTTGTGAAACAATTGATGGAAGAAGGCAAAGCGGTTACCAGCGATATTTTGTTTGACGTAAACAGCGATGTTATCAAGCCGGAATCTTATTCAATCATCAATCAGTTTGGTGATGCATTAAAAAATAATGCCTCATTAAAAATTAAAATAGTCGGGTTTACCGACAGTGATGGCAGCGTTGAAAATAATCTGACCCTTTCAAAAAACAGGGCGAATGCTGTGAAGAATTATTTGCTTTACAAATATGGTATTGATGCAAGCCGTATTCAGACCGATGGCAAAGGAGAAGGGCAGCCGGTGGCCTCCAACAACACAGAAGCAGGCAAAGCAAAAAACCGGAGAGTAGAATTCATCAAACTGTAAATTTTTCGACATGGTACGAAAACTGTTTTTTATACTCATTCTTGTTTTACCGGGTGCAGTGCAGGCCCAGTTTCCGCCAGATCCCGGAGATACCACGCACAGGGATACCGTGTATTTAATGTCTCCCGCAGAGATGACAGAAGTTATGCGCTTGCCTGTATTCCGCCGGCCCGAAAGTGAATTAATACATATAATGCCTCATCAGCGTTATCATTTTAATGTGGTGATGGATGTAGAACTCAACTTTGGAGGAACATCACGTTATGCAGGTCTATTTTTTAATACTACTGACGGCTACATAGGTTTTACCCCTCCCCAACCGATAGAAGCCCGCGATGTGCTTTTTCCTGAGATAGAAGATTTTACGCTAACCGTTATTAGTTATAAGCTGGGTAAAATATATACTTATCGCAACAGAAAAGCCAGTGGTGAAGCGCCCATGCAGCATTTGGTATCTACCAGCAATACAGAAAATCACGATTATTTCGATGGTAACCTGATGGTCTCTGCCCCAATTAGCAATAAAAATGTTACCCGCAACTTTTGTAATGGACAATACAGGGGAACGCTTTACAAGCAGGATGGCCTGCAGACTGTATGGTACTTATATAGTGATGAATTTGGCAATCACCGAACTATGCCGTCATCCGTACAAATACAAAAATATATTGGGGGCTGGGGTGTGGGATTTGTACAAACCAGCAAAGGTAAATTTATCGTTATGGAAAAGTCGGGTAATGGCAGCAGCTATGTACGTGTTGTTGATATCAGGCCAACGATTGAATCCTTTGATCCATCGGATTATAAACTGATGGAGCAGGAGTTTCTAACCAAAGGAAACCAACATTTGAATGAGGAAAGAGAAAATATTGCAAGAGATGAAGCAAAAATTGCACATCATGATCATTGCCAGTCTGAGGAAATGGCTATCATTCAATACAGGAAAGCCAATTTGGAAAGACAGGAGCGCAATCTGCAAATATCTCAAAGCGGAAACCTGATTCAAAACAGGGATGCCCAGGGAGTTTATCTCAGCCTTATGGATCCGCTCATTAAGGTTGATGGAGAAATTCTGGAAACGAGGTTATCCATCTGCCAGTCTGAGTATTCATTACAGCAACATCCGGGTGATCAGAGATTGTCGGGTAAGATATCATGCAAGCGGCAACTGCTTTCGCGTCTTGAGCAGGCAAAAGAACAGATGCAGCAGATAGACCATCAATATTCCAACATCGTAGAAGCAAATGGTCGTAAGGCGAGGATATTAATGCAGGTGCAGGCCAGGGGTGGATGTGATTGAAGAACAATGAAAATATTACGGTGATTAGCACCCGTAGTCTTTGTTATCACACACCAGAATAAAATATGAATCAAAAACAAAACTTTCTTTCATGGATACTAATAACGGTGATGATTACACTGTTTACACACCAGGCTACTTATTCACAAGGGAAGTTTGCGCCGACGCTAAGAACGTTAATTGGAAAATCTTTTAATAACGAAAATGAAATACCCGGCCTGAAAAGATTCACACATCATGAAGGAACGATGATAACAGATATTGACGATCCTGAGCCACAATTTTTGGATGTGTTATTGAAAGGTTCAAAAGGAGTAGTGGTACTGAGTGTTGTGCCTGATACCTCAAGCAAGATCCATCATATTCTTGATGTCATAGAGGTGAATAATATTCCCAATGGATGGGAGGTAAGGATGGTGGGCTGCCAGGAGGGAGAAACAGAAGGACAGATCATTGTTGCGTTAGTGAATCCAGGGAAAGGTGAATATGTAAAATATGTAAAGCGCGCGTGGCTGTGCAACAGGGATAAACTCAGATTTCAATATATCAATGCAAAACACATTAAGTGTATGAATGTAGGAGCGGATTGAAAAGAATGCAAAATCAGAATGCATTGGAAAAACGTAGTAACTCATAAAATCAAAAAATAAAATACCCATTATGAAAAGGTTATTTATACTACCTGTTCTGTTGTTCTCCTGCAATTTGTTTGGGCAAATAAAACCGGGTGCCATAAAAAATCCCGCGATCAAACCCATCATAGTAAGTCCAAATAATAACAAACCGAAAACGATTGATCAGAAAAAGGTGTTTCCTATTGATAACAGGGTTATAAGAAAGATGGATAATCATGTGTTTCTAAATCAGAATTTCATAGGAGGCAGTTTTTATATCATTGATCATGGTGGCAAAAGCCTTTGGGGGGCCAACTCACATACCGGTGAATTTGTAAGAGCAACTTGCTTTGGCGATGACAATCAGTACCGTTGGAACTTTGTGAAAAATTCTGATGGAAGTTTTACAATCAATTCGCAAATGGGCAATGGATGGCGATTGGTTTATCATAGATCCCTTCAGAACATTCCCGGGATTTCCCAGCATTCAACCAGGATGCCGGAAGGGGTGAGGGTGGAGAGAAATACAAGCAGCAACAACTATTACCAAATCCTCGACAAATGGTGGGTAAAGAATATTTCTGATGATGCTTATTTTATATTTACGGAAGATAGAAGGGATTCGTTTCAGTATAAGCTTTGGGGCACAGCAGGTATACCGCTTAACCAAATCTCCTTTGATTTTGAAGGCCTGAGAGGTTGGGAGCAAAGTGATGCATCAACACGTTCCGCCATCAATGCATTTTCAGGACAGCCATCCGGTGTAAATATCATTCCATTTTTTTCTTCTCGTGTAGTGCCCGATATGCCATTAGGAGGCAGCTACTGGAAAGGAATAGAAGACAAGTTGTATTCCTATTCAACCAAAACAGGTGGAGGATATATCAATACATCCCGTCCATGGAGTGAGCGCTATCGTGCACCAGACGAATCGAGAACAGGGGTATTAACGAGCTTTCCATTTATGGTTTGTTCCAACAAAATCTCTTTCAGAATAGCAGGAACGCAGGATGCTGCAAGGATAAAGTTTGAGTTTCTACAGATGGTTCCCAAGGGCACTCCCGGGGCAGAACTTTTTTCAGATGGCTACTATAAATTAATTCAGTCTTTTACCGGGCACAACAATGATATTTCCCGCCTGATTGTGATCAACACCGAACAGCAATTTTTTAAACCTTGCCGGTTTCGAATTACAGACAATTCAACAACCGGCCATATCATTGTGGACGATATTAATTTGTATTACCATCTTATTTTTGGCACTGCCCCTGTTCCTCCAAGCCCCGTAATACCGGCACACAAGCCCATTTGGGGAGTCATAGATATGCACACACATCCGATGAGTTTTATGGGTATGGGCGGTAAACTGATGTATGGTAAACTGGATAGTAATGCTGCCGTAGAATTAAACGACTGCAATCCCATGCATGGCGGCTGGGGTACTAACAATTTAGGTGGAAATTACCTGAGGGCCGAAGCGGTGAATATGTTGGATGATGGTTACAGCCTGGCCTTTCGCTATGATTTGGGAAATGGCAAAGTACCTCACAAAGATCATCCTCATGAAGGCTTTCCTGGGTTTTTGTATTGGCCGGCTCAGAATACTATGACGCATCAGCAAATGTGGTATGAATGGCTGAGGAGAGCGAGAGACGGAGGTTTGAAGGCCATCGTTGCCCTTACAATAAATAGCGAAGTGCTTGGCAGAGTGCTTGGGGGAGACCCGCCTTTTGATGATAAATCAACAGCCGACAGGGAAATAGACAGCCTCATCACATTTGTGCACCGGCATTCAGATTTCCTCGATACTGTTACTAGTTCTGCAAGGATGAGGCAGGTAGTGAATGAAGGAAAAATGGCGGTAATCATAGGAATGGAAATAGACAACATCGGAAATTTTTATGAAAACGTACCGGTGACAAGGGAGATGATCGCAAATGAAATTGCAAGGTTAAAGGCTAAAGGAGTCCGGTATATTTTCCCTATTCATGTCGTTGATAATAAATTTGGCGGGACAGCCTTGTACAACCAGCTTTTTAATTTTAGTAATAAGTATGCCACCGGTCAGCCTGTTACGGGAAGCGTACCTGTTGATATGTATCCTCCGGTATTACCTGGGCACTTGTTCCGTGCAGAATCTGCTCCTGACCCACGGGTTACTTTCAGATTAGAAACTGACCAATTAACGAAAGTAGTGACCTATCTCAGGGCAATAAAGCCATTTTTGGATATGATTGATCTTGGAGTGCCACCAGATCCTCTGTTAGCACCAGTTGCACCGATATTATTAACATTGAAAGGTTCCCAACAATTTCAATTAGCCAAGAAAATATTCCTTGATTTAAATCCTCAGTTAGACACATACTCCCGAATCAGGCGTGATGATGGTACTCCCGGTGGTGAAAGGAATCAACAGGGATTATCTGATCTCGGAACATTTGCTATTACCGAAATGATGCGGCAGGGAATGATGATAGATGTAGATCACGGATCGGAAAAATCAGTCAATGCGATACTGGATATTGCATCAAATAGGCACTATCCGATCAATTCAGGGCATAACGGATTGCGGGGAAATAACGACAATGAAAAAACAAGGACTTTAGAACAAATGCAAAAAATCAACCAGACTGGAGGTATGTTCGGAATGGGTTGGGAAGATCAGACACCCCGTATGTTTGTTGAAAAATTTAGAATACATTCCCCCTTGGTAAATGGAAGAATCACTTTTGGATCGGATATTGACGGATATGCAAGAACGATAAAAAAGCCTGAGACTTCTGATCCTGCTCACATGGTTCAATATAGAAGCGATTCGCATCCCGATGCTTTGACTATGTCCGGAATGGAAGGTACCAGTCGTAAATGGGATTTTAATAAAGAAGGAATGGCGCATGTTGGATTGTATCCTGATTTCTTTGAGTCAATTTCAAAGAATGGGATGTCAATGACAGAAATCAATAATTTGTTTTTAGGATGCGAACACTTTGCGGAGATGTGGGAGAAATGCGAGCGGAGTGCACAACCTTAGTAAAATGATCTGTACAGTTATTGAAGAGTAACGGAGGGCGAAAAGTGCAGGAGTGTAGAAGCAAAAGCAAACAGTCTGATATGAATTCGACTTGCAGTACTAAATCTTCAACCTGATCTTTCTTTTTTCTAACCAGCCTGTAATAAGCACCACCAGTAATGCAAAGAGTAGGCACTTCACAATACCGGTCAGTCCGGTGTTGAGAGAAGCAGGCATTTTCAGATCAAGCATGGATAGGAAAACTGGGAAGAGGATGTATGGGATCAAATAACAGGTAAGCGTACTCGTACCGGCAGGCTTTATGATGTTGAACCATTTTTCTTTTTTCTTCAAATCAGTAATAAAAATAAGTAGCAGGAAAAACAAAATATTGATACCCGAACAAATAGCAATCCAGGACGGAGTTGCTCTGATTTTAGAAATTCCCCATACCGGCCTTGTAGCAAGACCATAGACAAACAACAAAACTGCAAGCAGGATATAAATCGTCGCTGTTTTGGAAATCCGAAGCTCATATTTTTTGTAGATATTGATAACGCAAACACCCGCCATGACAAGCGCCGCATTGGATGCATTGCCCAGATCGAGAATGCCATAACTGGTTACAGGTGCAAAAAAATGCAGCCATCCTGCTAAGCTTGCTGCATTAAAAGCCATGAACAGGAAGAAGGATATCCAGGCCGCCCTGGCCTTTCCTCCGCTCCATAATACAATTGACGCGCACAGAAGGTAAGCCCATCCGATCAGCCCGAGTATGCCCCACCACTGAGTAGTCATCCAGGTGGTTCCGGCAGGAGAATCGCCTTTATAAATGAATGCCATTGCGACCAGGATAATAATTCCGGCTCCCTGCAATTTCAACTTCCATTTGTTCATAACTTCTCCTTTGTAGTCGAGCCATACCAGGAAGAAACCTACGGTGATGATAATCTCCCATGCAGCTTTGGAGAGCAATGATGTCTCACTATAGTTTTCAAGATTTACATGAAAGAATCCCATTACAATCAGGGCAAGTGAGCGAAG
>JBDHYH010000090.1:0-16411 GCA_039811325.1 Chitinophagaceae bacterium
CTACCTATAAATATGGAGCGGTATCCCTCTCTTCAGACACTTTGAAAGCAGATGGAGTACTGACAGCATCCGTTTTAATCACTAACACCGGAAAGCGGCAGGGAAAAGAAACAGTCCAATTGTACATCAGGGATATGGTGGGATCTATAACAAGGCCTGTAAAGGAATTGACAGGTTTCCAGCAGATCACACTTGCCCCCGGAGAAACGAAAAAAGTTTCTTTCAATATCACGGTCAATGATTTGAAATTTTATAATAGCGACTTGCAATATGTCTATGAGCCAGGCGCCTTCAAAGTGTTTATAGGAGCCAACAGCAGGGATGTGAATGAAGCGGGATTCATTGTAGAATAATACTCCAGTCCTTCCTGATTACAAATGAGGTACTGGTTGTATGCACACACATCCGGTATCTCATTGACCTAATGAAACAGCACTGTGGTTGGGATGATTTCTTTTTGTTTCGAACCATAAGACCAAAATACTTTCAACTCATTACCTCCTCCGTTATCAAAGTAAACGACTTTGATCCTGTGGTATCAGCCGCTTTGCCAAACACTTCCACTGCACCATGATTGCCATCATTGTCAACGATTTCATCTTCGTCGATGTACAGCTTACTGCCATCGTCAGAAAGTGTTGAAAAGGTATAAACTCCATCACTCCCTATTTTGATATAGCCTTCAAACTTTAATGCATATTTCTCTTCACGTTGCTTTACCGATTCCGAAATTTCATTGGCCACCCCTTCTTTGGTCACAGGTGTTTTCTGAATAGATTCCAGACTCACCACCCCATCAGGTTGATAATATTTCCAGGCAATACCCTTCCGAATATTTTTTACGCTTTCACCTTTCATCCAATGATACACTTGAACGGCTCCACCCGATATGTCCGATGGCAATGCATTCGGTTCAATTCGGATGGCTTTTATTTCCGCTGCTTTATTTTGCGAAAAAGGTTTTGAATACACGGTGGATTGATTGGTAGGTATGCTGCCATCTGTAGTGAAATAGACCTGCGACTGATCTGTCCGGTCAAATGAAATTACAGGTGTCAATGCATTTTTCGGGTATGTAATATTCATTACCGGCTTTGACGCATACCTTCCAAAATTTTCAATCTTCAATACAAAAGCATAAGGTGCTTTTATTTTTCCGGGATCATACTCGGGAAAAGTAACGACAACATTGTTGCCTTGCTGCTGCCATTGCAGGTTCTCTTTGGTTGTCAAGAAATTGATAACGGTACCTGTCGGTAACGCCATATCTTTCAAAATCATTTTTCCATTAGATGGATATTTGGGCAGTATCGCATATAAAGAATTCGTTGCAGGATTGTAAGTATAAAAAACTTCCTTCACCGCATATCCCGGATCCGGGTCAATGTTGATTTTCAATACGGGGTCTTCATGCTTTTGTGGTTTATAAGTTCTGTTGCCATCACTCCATTGTGCAGCGTTCTTCCACTTTACAGTATTGTATATCGCTTCGGAATTGATGTGCATCCACTTGCCTATTTCCATCAGCCTTTCCTGCATGATCGGAGGTATTTTGCCATGCGCATCAGGGCCGATGTCGAGTAAGAAATTTCCTCCGCGGCTTACCTTATCTATTAACTGCAATACCAGTGATTGTGCAGAATTATAATCCCATGCATCTTCATTTCTATTGTATCCATAGCTGGCGCCCATACCGCGACTTTCTTCCCACGGATGATCTTCAAAATCGAGATCAGGCTGGTACTCCGGTGTGTAAACGCCACCGTGATGAAAGCGAACACCACTACCCCATCGGTCGTAAGTAACGATTGAGTTTTTTACGGGGCTTTCATTATACAACCAGGCAAGAAATTCCTGCGCCTTCCATGTGGATGCCGGTGCATCCCATCCGCCATCAGTCCACAATACTTCAGGCTTGTAATTGTTGATCAATTCTTTCATTTGAGGCCATGCATGATCAGCTACATATTTAGGTTTGTCTGTCAGCCATAACGGATTATACCATTCGTAAAGAGAATAATACAAGCCAGGATGAACAGACGTTTTTTTGATTGCACTGAGCAACTCCCCTACCAAGTCTTTGTGAGGCCCTGCTGTTACAGAGTTCCAGGGGAATCCCCAGTCTCTGTCAGCCTCTATACTGGGCCACAGGCAAAAGCCGTCATGATGCTTGGAAGTGAGCACAACATACTTTGCACCGGAGCCTTCAATTAATTTGGCCCATTCATCTGGATTAAAAAGTTCTGCATGAAAATCATTAACCAGGTCATAATAGGTACGGTTGCCATAATTTTCTTTCTGAAATTTAATACGTGCAGAATCTCCATTTCTCAGTCCATTCTGATACCATTCGGCATAGTCACCTTTTTTTGAATAGGCAGGAACTGAATACACCCCCCAATGAATGAAGATGCCAAATTTTGCATTGAGCCACCATTGCGGAACGGACCGCTTATCAAGCGATTCCCAGTTGGGCTGGTATTGAGCACAGGCAGCGTTGGCAATGATGAAGAAGAGCGTTGCTGTAAAAAAGGCGATTGTGGTTTGTTTTTTCATTTGGAGAGTGTATGATTCAAAATGGGAAGTTACCACAAATGAAGGGCAAACAGAATAGTTTCGAAATTGTCGCGAAGGTCGTAGCAAAGGTTGCCAACCTTCGCCACGGTATGGTATCCCAAGATGAGTTCAATAGCATCTACTTTTAAATAATTTCAAAATTTCCTTTACTTTACAAGAATTTTACTTTTTATATCAAAACGAAATAACCATTTATGCAAGACCAAATTATTCCGTCTGACCTTGAAGAAGGTAAGAAAGGAAAACATCCAAAAGCACTGTACGTTCTTTTTATGACGGAAATGTGGGAACGATTTGCCTACTATCTTATGGTGGGCATTTTGCTTTTATATCTGATCGACGACAAAACAGGAGGAAAGGGATTTTCAGAAAAAATGGGAGCTGATGTTGTCGGAAGTTTTATCGCTTTAGTTTATCTCACTCCATTTATTGGTGGGCTTTTAGCAGACAGATATCTCGGTTATATCCGTTCTATCTTTATTGGAGGCAGCCTCATGGCATTAGGATACTTTGGCCTCGCATTTCCAGGCAATACTGCACTCTACATTTCACTCACTTTGATCATTTTCGGAAATGGATTTTTCAAACCGAATATCTCAACACTGCTCGGTAATATTTACAACCGGGAAGACCTGAAACCATTAAAAGATAATGCCTACAATATCTTCTACATGGGGATCAATATCGGGGCGTTGGTCTGCAATTTTGTTGCTGCCTATCTCAGAAATCAATATGGATGGGGTTATGCATTTGCGGCTGCAGGTGTTGGTCTTGTAATTGGGCTGATCATTCTTGCTACAAATCTTCCAAAGGTGAGGATCGGCGAAGTGAAGAAAGAAAAGAAAGCAGAGGACATGCCAATTTCCAAAATATTTGGTTACATCTTCTTGCCGGCAATCATTGCCGCGGTAATAGGTTGGTATCTACCAACATTTTTGTTTGGCAGCACAATAATGGGTAGCCAAAGTAATGACGCATTTATCTTTGCCTGCTTACCGATTATTGCATTTTATATATCCCTGTTCGTAAGTGCCAAAGGGCAGGAAAAAAGAAGTATAGGAGCGCTCCTGTTTATTTTTGGTATCAGCATCATTTTCTGGACTATTTATAATCAGAACTCTACCGGGCTCACTTTATGGGCACAAAAACATACTGACAGAACTGTATCTCCTGTTACGGAAAAAATAGCCGGAAGCCTTGGATTCCTGCAGGTGGTAAGCGACACACCACGACTGACCAATAAAGTGGATCAGTATTTTGTTGATGTAAAAGACCATGCTCCTGTGGAAAAGACTTTGAATGGAAATACTGTCTTGCTTACAGATGGAAATATCATTGACAAGACAACAAATGTAGTTCAGGTGGAGGGACCTGATCCTTACTTCAACAACGTACCTAAAGATGAATGGCCTCACGGCAGTGAAAAGCTGGTCAATACCGAACTCTTCCAATCCATCAACCCACTGTTCATTATCATACTTACCCCGCTGCTGGTTTTCCTTTTTAGTACACTTCGAAAACGGAAAAAGGAACCGACTACAGCTACAAAATTCGGAATGGCGCTTTTCATATCAGGACTTTCTGCACTCGTAATGGTATTTGCAATTTTGAGTGTCCCTTCTGTGTATGGATTTAAAACTGCACCGTATTGGCTCTGGGGAACTTATTTTGTATTCACCATAAGTGAACTTTTGCTTAGTCCCATTGGGTTATCATTGGTATCGAAATTAGCACCCGCGCGACTTACTTCATTATTAATGGGAGGATGGTTTTTGTCGACTTCCATTGGAGGAAAGATCGCAGGGGTAATGACCAGTTTCTGGGATGATTTTACAGATAAGAAAATGTTTTTCCTGATATTGGTGATTGCCGCATTTATAGGTGGTATTCTTATTTTCAGCCGTCTTAAATCATTAAATGGAATTGTGAAGGAAAAGACAGGGGCTGCCTGATCGGCTAAGACAATTCTACAAAAAATATATCCCGGATTGAAATATACATTTGATTCGGGATTTTTTTTGAATGGAAGTTTCCACCTATAGAAGCCGGCAAAATCAATACGCATCAGGGCTTATTGAGCCATACAATATTTTTGATTTTTATCAGAGGAGTGAAATCCGTTCCGGCATTGGGTTCCTTATGAATATCTCTTACCACCTTCATTCCTTTGATCACCCTGCCAAACGCAGCATATCCCTGTCCATCCTCATTGGCACCTCCACCATAATCATACGCAGGCTGATCTCCTACACAGACAAAAAATTCAGTGCTTCCTGAGTTTGGAGTAGTGCGTGCAAGTGAAATGGTTCCATCCAGGTGCTTTAACCCGGATTCTTTCGTAGTCTCTAAAGGTATTCCTGTTTGTTGAGATAAAAGCTTTGGATTGCTTTTGTAAATCCCGCCCTGGATCAACTCTGAACGAAAAGCACTCGATGGTTGATCTTCTTCTTTCAGTACGCGATAGAAACTGCTGTTTTTGTAATACCCGGAATCAACAAAACTCAGGAAGGCGTTTACGGTCTTTGGTGCCTTCTCAGGATATAGCTCCACAATGATGTCGCCATAATAGGTTTCAATCTTTACTGTTGGTTTCGAATAGTGCGGCGAGTTGCATCCTGAAAGAAAATTCATAGATACAAAAAGAACAACCGGTATCCAGCATAAGTACTTTTTCATTGCATGAGCATCTTGATGTTGATAGCAAAATACAACATTAATAACCTTTGTAATTTCCTAAGTATATTTGTCAACCCGGTATCCTTTCGACAAGCCATTACTGCGCCCTTATGAACACCCGGCTTAAGAGCCATTCGGGATCTATCAAAACCACTTAAACTTAAAACGCTAAAAGAATTAATTAAAAATATTATCGATGTCCAAGATTTTGGTAGTAGATGATGAGTCGGATCTGGAAATGCTGATCAAACAGAAATTCAGACAAAAGATTCGTGAAAAAAAATATGAGTTCCTGTTTGCAGATAATGGCAAACAGGCATTGCTGCAACTGGAAGAACATCATGATGTGGACATAGTGCTCAGCGATATCAACATGCCTGAGATGGATGGCCTTACCCTGCTGGCAAAGATCAATGAACAAAATAACCTGTTGCGTACCGTGATCATATCTGCTTATGGTGATATGCAAAATATCCGAATGGCGATGAACAGAGGTGCCTTTGATTTTGTAACAAAACCTATCGACTTTGAAGACCTGGAACTGACAGTTGAGAAGACACTCAAAGATGTGCAACAAATGAAGGAGACATTAGAGGCTGTCAGAGAGAATAATATTCTCAAAATGTATGTAGATCAGAATGTGCTGAACTTCATGAACACAAAAGAATTTGAGCAGTCTCTCTCTTCAAACGAAAGCATTGAAGGCACCGTTGCATTTGTTGACATTTGCGGATTCACGTCCATCAGCGAGACAGAAAAACCAGACAATGTTGTAAGGTTATTAAACAGTTACTTTGAAATCATCGTCAAGGAAATCATCAATCAAAAAGGACATGTGGACAAATTCATAGGAGACGCTGTAATGGCTGTGTTCAGGGGAGATTACCATTTAGACAGAGCTGTAGATGCATGCCTTGCTGTCTGCCGTGAAATCGAAAAGTGTCCTCCTTTTTTTGAAAATATATCCTTCACCCCGCATGTCTCCATTGGCATCAATAGTGGAGAAATGATCAGTGGCAATATCGGATCCTCAAGCCTGAAGCGGCTGGACTATACCGTCATAGGAGATGTAGTAAATGTGGCGCAGCGTCTCCAGGGCATCGCCGGCCCGGGCGAGGTCATCATCAACAAAAATGCTTATGAAAAAATCAAAGAATTTTTTCAGTGCGAAGCAAAGGGGATAGTAAATCTCAAACATAAAAGCCAGCCTGAAGAAATATACAGGGTCATCAAATAGACAGAGTTTGCAAAAACTACTCTGGCAAAAGCTGAGACATCAATGCGGGGGAAATAAAATCAAGTTCTCCTTGCCTGCAATATTTGAAAGGCTTTTCCTTTTGATTGTAAAACAATTTAGACATCTTTGCCACAAGCAATAATGCTACTGATTTGAGAAATGTATTATGCCGGATAACAATGAAATAGGTGAAACAAAACCGGATGCCGATATCACGCCAGTGATTCCGAAGAAAAAGGAACGGATATTTTTTCCTAATCTTGACGGGCTTAGGTTCTACAGTTTCGCTGCTGTATTTTTCTTCCACGTGTGGCTACTCTTTTTTCACAGGTATGATGTGACTGGTGTTACTGCCGACATTGTAAAATTTCTTTTTCAAAATGGAGAAGTCGGTGTCAATTTCTTTTTTGTTCTGAGCGGTTTTCTAATTACCTATCTCCTCATTGAAGAAAAAAGATTTACGGGAAGGATACATGTTATTAATTTTTACATCCGCCGTATTCTTCGGATATGGCCACTCTTTTATCTTGTAGTGGCATTTGGGCTGCTGGTATATCCGCATCTCAAAGACCTTTCCGGCGGAACAAGGATAGAGGACTTCCGGCAATGGACTTATCTTGTTTTTATCAACAACTTCGATTTTGTTCACCATCAGCCACCGGCAATAATTTCTATACTCTGGTCGGTAGCTATCGAAGAGCAGTTCTATCTGTGCTGGCCATTAATACTGAGCCTTGTCCCTCTTCGATATGCCAAATGGGTTTTCTATACGATTATTACCGGCTCCCTTATTTTCCGCGCATTTCACATTCATGACGAGCGGGTACTGATGTTCAACACATTTGCCGTGATCGGTGATATGGCGCTGGGAGGTATGCTGGCTTATGAGGTAATCTTTAAGAAAGGTTTTAAGAAGTCTATTGAAGAAATACCCCGATGGTTTATTGCAATCATATATGCATTAACGTTAGTGGTTGTACTGTTCAGGCACGATATTTTCCAAGGGGCAATGGTCGTCATTGAAAGGCTCTGCTTTGCGATCCTTTTTGGAATCATCATTCTCGAGCAAAATTTTTCCAAACATTCACTTTGGAAACTGAGTAATACTCCAAAAATAACGAAGCTGGGTATCTATACTTACGGGTTATATTGCATACACGTGATAGCCATGACGGTCACAGAAATAGGATTCAAGTTTGCAGGTGTGGACATGCAACATCCTGTATGGATCTTACTTGCAGCCACAGTGGCTTTCTTCCTCAACATCCTGCTAGCCTATTCCAGCTACCATATTTTTGAAAAAAGATTTCTGAAACTGAAAGATCGATTCGCATTCATTGTGAAAAAATAATCAATCTCCTTCCAATGCGATTATCTTATCGAACAATTGCTCGTAAACAGCATTTTCCTTCTCAATCGATTTGACCTTTTGCCGATATTGCCTTTCCACTTCAGCAAATTTTGAAGGGTTATTATAGATATCAGGCTGTGCCAGTTGAGATTCCAACTCAGTCTTTTGTTGTGATAATTTTTCTATCTGGGTTTCTAATTGCTGAAATTGCTTTTTCAACTTTTGCAATTCTTTCTGTTGTTCGCGATCCTCTTTACTCTCTGCCTGATTCTGAGGTTGCGTTTTCTTCTCTTTTGGAACCGGGGCTATCGTTTGCTGCGTTTCAGGATGATCCTTTTTCCACTGCTCCCATTCATCATAACCACCAACGAATTCCTTGATCTGATGCCCTTGTATCTCCCAAATCTTATTAGCCGTTTTGTTTACAAAATAGCGGTCGTGGCTTACCAGGATATAACTGCCTTCATACTTCTGGAGTGCTTCAATGAGCAGATCCACCGAATGCATATCAAGGTGGTTTGTCGGCTCATCCAATAGCAGGAAGTTGCCCTTGCCGGCAATGGTTTTTGCAAGCGCCACCCGTGCCTTCTCACCACCACTCAATACTTTTATTTTTTTACTGGTATCATCCCCACTGAATAAAAAACATCCAAGCAGATTCCGCAATTCCAATTCCGTTTTGCCGCTGCCGCAATACTCCATTTCTTCCAAAACAGTGTGCTCCATATTCAATGCTTCTAATTGATGCTGCGCATAAAAGGACTGTTTTACATTATGCCCTCCGATTCTTTCTCCTTTAAATGGTTCTGTTCCTGCCACCATTCTCAAAACTGTGGACTTCCCTTTCCCGTTGGCACCTATCAATGCAATCTTGTCGCCGCGATTGATCTCTGCAAAGGTGTCTTCCACAATTTTTATGGATCCGAACGATTTGGATGCATGCTTCAGGGTACATAATATTTTCCCCGGTACCTGGTCTATCACAAAGTTGATACGCATGTCAGGCCTTTCGAGAGATGTATTTTCAATACGCTCCAGTTTTTCCAGCCTCTTCACGATACTCTGTGCTTGCGCGGCTTTCGATGCTTTTGCTTTGAACCGTTCTACAAATCGCTCTTGCTGCCGGATGTAGTCCTGTTGATTTTCATAGGCACGTTGCTGGAGTTCCATCCTCATGGCCTTTTCTTCGAGGTAATAGGAGTAGTTCCCGGAATAAAAATGTAATTCCTGCTGGTACAATTCGACGATCTTATTGACCATACGATCTAAAAAATAGCGGTCGTGTGATACGATGACAACTGAACCTTTATAATGCTGTAAATATTTTTCTATCCATTCAATACTTGGAAGATCAAGGTGGTTGGTAGGTTCATCCAGCAACAATACATCCGGCTGCATCAGGATCATCTTTGCAAGCAACACACGCATACGCCAGCCACCACTGAATTCTGAGTAAGGCCTTTGCAGGTCGCTGTTGCTGAAACCAAGTCCCTGCAACACCTCTTCTGTTTTGTGATGCATTTCATACCCACCTGCTATTTCCAGTTCGTGTAATTTTTCAGCATAAGCATGTGCCAACTCTTCATCTCCGGATTTCTCAAGCGCTGCACCCATTTCTGCAATTTCATTTTCTAACAGCACCGCCTTTTCATAAGCCTGGAGCGCTACTTTCAGTATTGAATCGTCTGTATCAAAACTGAGCAGGTCCTGGTGCAAAAAACCAATAGTGGTTTCACGCCCCTTCTCAACTGTACCACCCGAAGGCTGGTAATACCCGGTCAACACTTTCAGTAATGTTGATTTACCGGTACCATTATATCCGATCAACCCGATTCTTTCATTTGGCTGAATATGCCATGTGGCATCTTTTACTATCGTTCGTGCACCAAATTCGAAAGTAACATTTTGCAAACCCAATAACATCCCGTCAATTTTTTGTGGGCGCAAAGATAACAACAAGAGCGCCTATCAGAGGAGTGGCAGTATTGTATTGAGATAATTTTAGATTTCCTTTCCCCTCAGTGTCATTAATGGATTTTCATGATCTTTTGCTGAAAGGTATAACCATTCATGGATCCCGACAAAATATAGACTCCTGACTTTAATGGAGAAACATCCTCAATTGTCAGCAGATTGTTACCTCTTGTGACCTGGTGACTATTCTTGCGGACAGTTCGGCCAAAGCTGTCATACAGCCGGGTTTCCAGCACACCGGGCGTGGGTGAGGCTACCCTCATCTTCAGATTATTGACAAATGGGTTGACCACTTTTACATCAAAAGATGAGTTCGGTTGGAATAGGGATATTACACTGGAATACTTGGTTTGGCTTTCACTTTGTCCTTTGACACTAATCCTGTAAAAGACATTGCCTGTGATTCGTTCATTATCGTACACCAGGTAAGCACCACCGGTTTTGTATAAGGGAGAAATGACCTTTATTGTAGAAAAATGTGCACCGTCCACGCTCCGCTGTACTTCAAAATTTTTCACTGAAGCCTCGTTTAAGGTTGACCAACTGAGGATCGTCAACTCATTTTCTGTGCGCCCTGAAAAATCTTTAAGAACACCATTCAGCACAGAGCAATCATAATCATAAACCTTCATGAATACTTTCTGGCTGTTGATTACCGAGCAATCAGCGCCGCTCAGGTTTGCAAAGGTCGTGGCTACCCGCACACGGTAGTAAGTGCCACTGTCTGCAGCGACAGTAATAAATGCAGTATCTACAATATACTCGTACAAACCGTTTGTCAATACAGGTACCTTTGAACCACAATTACCGGTGCTGATCCATGTAATGCCCCCATCTGTACTCTTTTCCCAGCAATAGTAGGTATAGTCATTGAAATAGCTCCTGACCGTATCGAAGAGATTCACGATTCCTCCTGCGCAAATTTTAGCCGTGTCATTCGGATTCATAGTCAGGTTAGGATAGCAGGTCGATAGGTTAATATCATCCAGTACCCAATCATTACCATCTCCACCTGAAGCATTGTTCTTGATTCCCATCACAAAGCCTGTTTCTGAAGGTCCTGTTTTATATAGGAATCCCCGCTTTACCCAGGTACCTGAATATTGAATATTGCCTGTGGAATAATAGTCCACTCCATTAATATTGTAAGTAAGGTTAGGTAGTACGCCATGCTTTCCCGGTCCAGTCGGATTACCTGCCATATCTGCACCACACTGGCCACACAGATTTCGTATCCAGGCAGAAAACTCATAGTAAGTATTCGGGCACAAATTAGTGATGGTATCCAGATAACAAAGGCCAGTGTTATAATCTGCATTTACAAGCAACATGTATCCACCAGATGTACCGGGGCTTACGGGGGCGTTTCCCACAGCAGTATTGGTAGCATTCGTGTGGTCGCCGATGATATCCCAAGCACCAAAGACTCTATGTACATTCGGCTTAAAAGGGCCAGAATTATCAGTAGTACCATCGCCACTTGAATTGTTCACAACAGAATAATAATTATCATGAGGAGTGTTGGAAGTAATATTATCCTTAATATACCCGGGTGCCAGAATACCTGCTAACCGGTTTTGTATAAGGCCATTCGAGAAGGAACTCTCCGCAGAAAAACTTGCGCTTGAAAAATCAGTACATAACCCAAGGTTCTGAGTGATTTTTATTGGAGTGCCTGAAAAATGATGGCTGTAATTGTTTCCTGATTCGCGATAATAGAAATTTCCCCCTATTCGGATGGTATCTCCAAAACTTGCCGTGATTTTAAGCCTGTAGGCAACAATTCCTAAGGTGCCAGGCCCTGCAATCGGAATATCACCACCATTTACATTACCACCTCCACTGGTACTTAAAAAGTTTATTCCGCTTTGGGCATTGCCCGTGCCGCTTCCTACATTTACTCGTACACCAGGCGCGGCCGCATCATACACTCCCCCATCGTCATTAGATGCATCAGTGAATGTAAGGTATGAGATGCCCTCATTCGATACCATCTTCAGAGAGTTAGGAATGTACTGAGTACCGGTTCGAATGGTATCTATGAACCGAAACCGGCTGATAGAAGCTCCATTGTCAACATAGCCCAATGCGCGTACTTCAATTGTATCACCCGGCTGAAGTGTGCCTCCACCATTATTCCGCGTGATATTAAAGTAACTGTAACTGAAATGGATTGTCTGAGAAAATACTGATGTACAAGGAAATAATTGAACCAGAAAAACAAAAAACATCCGGGAAAGGAAAAACAACCTGTAAGGCAATTTTTTCCTGCCTTTTTCAAATGAATTCGAAAAGAATCCGGTAGGCATTGTCTGTGGTTTAAAATTAATTTTCCTTTTGTAGCCGGGATTATTTTATTAAACGAAAAACCCGCAGATTTATTCTTATTTCTTATCGCATGTAAATGAGTTCAGTCGGCAATAGGAAATAAATGAATAAGAAACCTGGCATTAATTGTTGTAGAGGCAAACTGGTTAGTATACCATTGGTACATGTAGTTTTCACTTCATTTCGAAAAACACAGGAAATATTCCATTCGAAAAATCCATGGGTTGTGATGGTAAATGCAGGACATTGTACCTAATGCACTTTCATGATCTTTTGTTGTATAGTATAGCCATTCATCGATGTAGTGAAAATATAAACACCAGGTTTCAACGGTGAAATATCGTCCAAAACGAGTGAGTTATTCCCCTTTGACACTTTGAAACTTTTTCTCCGGATTATCCGGCCATAGTTATCATACAATAGTGATTCCATCACTCCTGAAGTGGATGTAAAGAGTTCAATTTTCAGATTGTTGACAAAAGGATTAACAATCTTCACATTAAAAGACGTGTTTAAATGGTACAGGGAAACAACTTTTGAATACTTAGACTGATTTTCACTCTGCCCATTAATGCGAATCCTGAAAAATACATTACCTGAAATCGGTTCACTATCCTGTACCTCGTAGAGGCCACCAGACTTGTATTTAGGTGGAACAATTTTAATCGTATTAAAATTTACTCCGTCAACACTTTTCTGTACTTCGAAATTTTTCACTCCTGATTCGTTTAATGTGGACCAGTTCAGAATTGTAAATTCATTTTCTTCACGGCCGGTAAATTCTTTGAGGACACCATCGAGTACAGAGCAGTCATAATTGTAAACCTTAAGAAATACCTTCTGGCTATTGTCAACAGAGCAGTTGATATTGCTCAGGTTAGCAAAAGTAGTAGCGACCTTCACCCTGTAATTGACACCACTGTCGGACGCGGCTGCAATAAAAGCTGTATCCACAATGTATTCCCATAAACCATTTTTCAGTACAGGAGTTTTGGAACTGCAATTCCCTGTGCTGATCCATGTAAGCCCACCATCCAGGCTTTTTTCCCAACAGTAGTAATTATAATTGTTGAAGAAACTTCTTACGGTATCATACAAATTCACAATACCACCCACACATACTTTAGCAGTATCCGTTGGGCTCATAGTCAGGTTTGGATAGCAGGTAGCCAGGTTAATGTCATCCATTACCCAGTCATTGCCACCACCTCCCGCAGCATTATTTTTGATTGTGATTTTAAATGACGTTTCTAAAGGCCCGGTCTGGTAAATGAACCCGCGCTTTTCCCATTTTTCATTCCAGGGTAGTGTACCAGTATTATAATAGTCAACATCATTGATCGTAAACGCAAGATTGGGTAATACTCCTGGCGTATAGGTTGCTTTACTATCAGCATCGATTCCGCACACACCACAAATATTTCTCAGCCATGCAGAGAATTCATAATTAGTATTTGGGCATACATTTGTTATCAAATCATTATATGCCTCTCCTGTAGGAAAGGCTGCATTAACTACTAACATATAGCCCCCTTTGTTACCTGCAGCAGTAGGCGGGTTCCCAAGTATAGGATCAGAAGCTCCCGTATGATCTCCAATGATGTCCCAAAATCCGTTGAAAACACGGTGACTATTTACCAAAGGTTTGTATGGCCCTGTATTATCTGTCCAGGCATCGGCACTGGTATTATTAACAACGGAATAATTACCATCGCCGGGATTATTAAGTGCCAGATCTACTTTGTTATAACCCGGTGCATTTACCCCGGCTACCCTGTTTTGAATAGTCCCCTGACCAAATGAGCTTTCTGCAGAAAAACTGGCACCTGAAAAATTATTGCACAATGCTTCGTTAGGCATTACCCGAATTCCGGAATACGTCAAATTTGCTGTCGTATCAACACCATCATTTTTCCTGAACAAAAATGTACCCTTAGGAAAAATCGTATCTCCAAACGCAGCAGTCACCGTGAGCCTGTAAGCTACTACGAGTAAAGTAGTGCCGTAAAACTTTGGTTTGTCTCCCGGATTTACTGAGCCACCTCCCAACGGGCTTCCATATCCTGCAACGGTTGCGTTAGCTGCTCCGGTTCCAATGTTGATCCGTAACTTTTCAGGAGGAATTCCGATGTAAACTCCTTTATCATCATTATCAGCATCTGTATAGGTACCATCAAAAAGCAATCCTTCGTTAGTAACAATCTTCATTGAGTTTGCAATGTATTGAAGGCCTGCAGGGATATCAGCAATATAATGAAGCCTGGTTGCCGGCTTATCAATCTTCATCAGTGCTCTGATTTCTATGACATCTCCGGGCTCTAAAGTACCTCCACCGTTAGATCTTGTGACATTTTGATAGGTGTAACTAAAAATATAATAAGGCTGAGCTTTTGAGGCAAATGCGAGAATCACGAATATAAGGGTTGTGTAAATACGGTTTACTGTAGCAGTATCACTCGTACCGATATTGAATTTACGGCTGTACATAAATATCCTTTTAAAACAAACACGATCGATACATTAACGTTGAACCAATAAACATTATTACAAAAAGCTTTAATAATAAAACAATACTTCACTTCGTAAATGAAAAGTGCAAACACCTTCCTAATGGCACAATGATATTCCGGGAATTACAATACGATCACTATCACAGAGTTATTACTCCTGCAGAATTTCCTTGTTCCTGAAAATGACCTGGGTAATATGCGGCAATCTATAAGAGTAACACTACCAATTCCACAATAATGGAAAGAGGTTCTGCCTGTTTTTTCTAATGAATTTTCAAAACTTTCTGCTGAACAACCTGGTGATTCATCACTGATGATAAAACGTAAACACCAGGCTTCAAAGATGCAACGCCATCCATCAAAATTGAATTTTTCCCTTTGACCACCCTGATTGATTTTTTCATAACCAGCCTGCCATAGCTATCGTACAAAAATGATTCATATACCCCGGATACCGATGCTGTTATTTCGATGTTCAATACGTTTTGGAAAGGGTTTATTGTCCTGACGGCAAAAGAAGTGTTCAACTGGTATATCGAAACAGACTTTGAATATTTGACCCTGCTCTCATCCTGATCATTAATAAGCAGCCTGTAGAAGTTTATTCCTGATAGTAACCCGCTATCCCGTACCTCATAGTAGCCGCCCGAAAGGTATATTGGCTCAATTGTTTTAATGGTTGTAAAATGAACGCCATCAGAACTCCTTTGCAATTCAAAATTCTTCACACCACCTTCGCCAAGTGTTGACCAGTTCAGTAATGCGTATCCGTTTTCCAGTTTGCCGGAAAAATCCTTAAGCACACCTTCCAATACGGAACAGTCGTAATTATATACTTTCATGAACACCTTTTGGCTGTTGTTCACAGAGCAGTTGGTATTGCTGAGGTTAGCAAAAGTGGTAGCTACTTTTACTCTGTAAAAGGTACCACTATCAGCCACTACCGGAATGAAGGCAGTATCCACAATGTACTCCCACAATCCATTTTTCAACACAGGAATTTTGGAACCACAATTGCCTGTACTTACCCAGCTAACTCCACCATTGGTACTCTTTTCCCAACAATAATAGGTGTAATTATTAAAATAACTTCGGACAGTATCGTAAAGATTTACAATACTACCTGCACACACCCTGGCGGTATCGGTTGGATTCATTGTCAGGTTGGGGTAGCAGGTTGCCAGTGTGATGTCATCTAATACCCAATCATTACCACCGCCCCCTGCAGCATTATTCTTAACAGTTATCTTAAACGAGCTTTCAGCCACACCCGTCTTATAAATAAATCCACGCTTTTCCCACTTTTGGATCCAGGGCATCACTCCAGTAGTATAATAGTCAATGTCATTGATAGTAAATGCCAGATTGGGAAGCACACCTGGCTTGTAAGTCGCCTTGCTGTCAGCATCTATTCCACAAAACCCGCAAATATTCCGAACCCAGGCTGAAAATTCATAATGAGTATTCGGACAAACATTCATGATCATATCATTGTAGGCCTCACCAGTAGGATAGGCGGCATTCACTACCAGCATGTATCCGCCATTGGTTCCTGCAGCAGGCGCAGGATTTCCCATAGAAGGGTCTGTCGCTCCCGTATGATCACCAACGATATCCCAAAAACCTCCAAAAACACGATTGTTATTTGTAGTGGGTTTATATGGCCCGGTATTATCCGTGGTGCCGTTGGCACTGGTATTGTTGGCTATCGAGTAGTAATTGTCTTGCGGAGCATTGAGGCCGAGGTTTACTTTAGTG
>JBDHYH010000091.1:0-16185 GCA_039811325.1 Chitinophagaceae bacterium
TAACGCACGAATTTATGCTATTATACGCAACTACGAAAAAAATTTCACTATTAAAAATCAATATTCTAGCAATATACTTTTGATATTGTAGTTAGTACAATCCGATTTACAATATTTTTTAATATATCGCTTCCTTACCCTCCTTAAACTACTAAAACTTGTGTACCGGATAGGTTTTCCAATGCCCGGTAAAGTGAGGGGTACTAATACTCATCGCACCACATCAAAGGTGGTAGTTTCATACACGGGTGCTCCAGTATCGGATATGCCTTGCACAACCACCACAAACTTCCCGGTAAGATCGCCTGTGTAAAAATTTAATTTCGAAGGAGATTGCATTTTGATCTCCGGGCTCCAGTATAGCAAACTTCTAAAGTCAGGTACACGGCTGTTCTTGATTTCCAAATGAGAATAATCAGGAGTGTAGAAATACCTGGGGCGTTGCCAGCCATCAAAGTCAACTACAATATCTTTCGGGTCCAGTTGAAAATCTTCCATTGATCCTTTGTAGGTGACAAAAGATACCAGGCCATTCCATACTTTGGGCCCAATATGAAACTTGTCCGCCACCACTTCCAATTTCCGAACAAGGAGAGGATTGTATTTGATGATCTTATTATTGTCGGCCACCGGTACTCCATCCAGGAGCACCAGGGGTGAGCCATCAGTCATCATATAATCCAATGACATGTATTTGCCCAGGTCATAGAATTGCCGGTTAAAAGTCTGGAAGTGGTAATCCTTATTGCGTATTCGCACATTCACCTCTTGTACATATTCTCTCAAGACTTCCTCCATCGTAACAAATCTCTTGTAGTTGTCGAGCATGTAGGTTTTATAAGGTTTACCATAAAATGAAATGCTGTCTCTATTTGTAACTGCGAAGGAGTCCAACTTGCTACCTGCATAATAATCATCGATAATTGCGTTGTTATGCAATGCTTCCAGCGATGATTCCATTTCTGAATTGATAATTTCTCCTTGCGTGAACCGGGGCTGAGTGTTTACCGGAAAATAGGATTTTGAAATACTCAGGTCTGTCCCATCCTGGTACTCCGGATCTGTTTGCAATACCAATTGTGACGCTCCATACAGGTCTCTGAAATTGAAATAAGCCAGGCCTTCATTATTGGTTCTTCCTACCTGCACATTAGCCAGTTTTCCTTCTACCGAAACATACACAGGTACATTTGCTGCAGGTGCAGATGTACCGCTCTTTCTTGCAATGACAGTCAACAAAGTACCATTCATTTCAGGCAGGTACTCCAGGTTACTCATTGCCAAAGTATTGATTGGTTTAACTGAGTAGGAAGCCAGGTTCAAAAATCCATTTGCGTCAGTATCGGTTTGCCAAATAGAAAGCAGGTTATTGTCTTTGCCGGGTCGGTTGATGTCGTTTACCAGGTACACTGAAACTGACAGATGATATGAATTATTTGCCGCTCCTTCTATTTGAAGAGCCACTTTATTTCGGGTATTGTAGGTGCGTTTATCGGTCGAAATATGAATGGTCTCTGAAAGCTTTTCCTTTTTATAATAATAGGTCTGGAATACCTGTTGCAGTTGTGAATTCACAATGTCAATCTCTGTAACACCTCCTGTCATTGCCGAAGTGTTCAATTTAAAAAACGCTTCATTATTCTGCACGGCAGACCTTGAAGAAGAAGTAACCTTGTTTCCCTGCCGGGTAACCAGAAATAGGTTTTCATCATTAGCACCATTTAATTTAACCACCACTGATGGTTGCCCACTATCACTCACAACGACATCATACTTGCCAGGTGCATTGCCTAGTTCCAGTGTTGATCTTGAAATCATACCGGCTAACCTGGATGTATCAAGCGCCTTTCGTGTATTGATTACTGTTATGGGTCTTTCAAAAAATGATAATGGTTCATTCTTCATCCAGTTGGTATATGCTCTGAGTAAATAGGTACCCGACTCCATCGTCGAAGGAAGATCGAAACTACCATCTCCCGTACCACCATCTACATGCACTTTCGCCTGAGTGACAGGTTTACCTTCATTGCTGATCAATTCGATGTATGCGGTGTGGCTGATATCCTGAAGTTGATGCGTCTGCATATTCAATACGTAAACCTTGAACCACAATATTTCTCCGCACACATAAAACGATTTGTCAGTATGCACCAATACCTGCTCAGAAAGAGGCTGAGAATTCTCATAACCTGCGACAATCTTTTGCAGCAATTCCTGCTGAGCAAACGTGGTACTGCCGGAAAGGCTAAACAATGAAAATGCTAAAAATATTCTGAACATCACATCTGGTTAATTAAGGCCAAAAAATCGGTTTCTTGTTAGTACCCCTGATTGTGCAATCTACGCATGGCGGAAATCCACCTACCCATCCTGTTGTATCAAGGCCAGACTCCACCGGAAACATTGGCTCATAAGAACCGGAACCGAAATAAGCGTCAAGGCTGTCTTTGTTGTTTGGCGCAGTTACAGGATCAGGGCAATTCTGCCTGTAAAACCAGGAAGGGACTTTGAAAAAAGTTCGTTTAGTAGAGCTAAACCCTGCCCCTATGTATCCAATTACTATTTCAGCAGGATCGGTCATGCTATGGATATTGCCACGAATATTATTAGGCTGAGGATCGAACAAAGTGCCAACATCTTCAGAATTTTTCTTCAACAAAGTCCAGAAGTTGAATTCTGTTGAATCCAGGGCATATTGCTTCACATTAATGCTGTACTCTACACTCAGCCTGTAATCGCCGAAGGGTATATGGTTGATTGGAAAATCTCTAACCTCATCCTTATGGAGCTTTGCCGATGAATTTACCAGGATGTCGTGTATATGATCTGATTGCCAACAAATGTAAACTTCTTCAACTCTGCTCTTCATTTTGCCGGCCGCACGATCATAAAATACATCACTATCAAACGTGGAATGAAACTCCCAGGTATCATCCCAAACCCACCTGTAATAAGTTGTCTTCCCTGTGTTGTCATGTGCATTCACCATGATCAATGCGCCCTTATCATCCATCCTTAGATTTACAGAATCTATAGGAGGAGCCTGCTTCATTGACACCAGGTCAGATTTATAGCTACGGTTTCCCGGGGTGTTGACGATCAGTTGATATTTAGCGTTTGGGCCAAAATGATATAGTGCCGCATATTTTCCCTGGCCCTGGTTCACAAGCGGGAACTTAGTTCCGGATTCATTCTGAACATACACTGTTGCATCCGTTACAAATTGCCTGTTGGCTGTATCCAGGCTTGTAATTTTTCTGACACGTGAAAGATGAATGATGGTGGAGTCTGATCCATCTATATATCCCTCTACTACCAATACATTGGAATTGGATTGAGTAATGTCGGGCATGTACGGATCCTTACACGACGCAAACAGCCCGATGGCCATGGTGAGAATAATAATCTTGTCACATATTTTCATAATCAAAATCGGATATTAAATGTGATGTAAGGAATAATGGTGCCGAATACGGACAGTTTATATCCTTTGATGGTACCATCCTCTGTAACAAAATAAACAGAGTAAGCATTTCTCCTGCCTGTAGCGTTGTACAACCCCAGAGTCCATGAGTTGTGGGTCAACTGATGCACCTTATGATTACCGTCAATATTCAAAGAAAAATCTGTTCTGAAATAATCGGGGATACGGTAAGCATTCCTGTCGGAATACAATACCCTGGGAGCGCCATTATAATTGTAAACACCGATTGGCAGTGTGATGGGTCTTCCGGTACTGTAAGTCATATTCAACGATACACTTACCCGGTGCGAGAATTTGTAATTACCAATGAAAGTCGCATTGTGTGGCTGATCAAAGTTGGTAGGATAATATTTTCCTTCATTGATGAGTTCGCCGG
Organism: Chitinophagaceae bacterium; assembly: GCA_039811325.1. Lineage (GTDB taxonomy): Bacteria > Bacteroidota > Bacteroidia > Chitinophagales > Chitinophagaceae > Ginsengibacter. Next base: position 3,861 of record JBDHYH010000091.1, read on the forward strand.
CAAGCGGATCATTTTGCCTGATTTCAGAACGTGAATAATTATAGCTGAACCACCCATTCATTTTACCTGTAGGCTTCTTCACCAGGAACTCAACTCCGTAGGCCTTTCCTTCTGTATTGAATACATCAGTCTCTAAATGGTGATTCATCAGCAAGGTAGCTCCGCTCTTGTAATCCAGGTAATTTTTCAGCCATTTATAATATACTTCGAGAGAAGTCTCAATGGTGTTGTTCTTGAAATTCCTGTACAATCCAAATGCCACCTGGCTGCCAGATTGAGGTTTGATATGGGTATCACTAAGTTTCCAAATATCCGTGGGCGTTACTGCGGCAGTATTTGATATCTGGTGAATGAATTGATGGAGCGTATTAAATGATGCTTTTGCCGAAAATTTCTCAGTGATCATATACCTGATAGAATACCTGACATCCGGCATCATAAAGCTCTTAATCATCTTTCCTGCAGGATAATTCTTCATCCCAACGAGGTTATCCATAGTTACCGGCAAGCCGGAAGCATACTCGTTGACCGTTTGAGGGCCTAAAAAATTATACATCGTAAACCTCAGGCCACCTTCCATAGAAAGTTTCTCAGATACATTAAATTGATCGGAGAGATATACAGCGCTTTCGAGTCCCTGTTCTCTTTGCAGGGTATCTGCAGTACGTAATGAATGATCCCAGGGCGATAAACTGCCCGGGCTTATTCTATACAAAATACTACTTGCTCCAAAGGAAAGCGAATGTTTATTGTTAAGGAAATAACTGAAATCAAGGTTGGCCTTGTACTGATCTATCCGGTACTTGAGTTGGTAGGCATCCAGCACATAGGTACTGTCCTTTGTTTCATAATCATAATGATCTACTCCACCCAGCAAGACCATATAAAACCGCGAATTAAAATTATGTTTCCATTTCAGGTTGCCATTGATATTTTTATACGCAAACCTCGTATCCGCATTTAGGGCAAGTTTATCCTTGCTTATATAGCCGTTCAGGTACAACTGATCTTTTGCACTCATTTTATGACTGATGTGAATAGTACCGTCATAAAAAGAAGCCTTGCTGTCTTTATAATCCTGCGGAAGTAATTTGAAAATCCAGTCTGAATAAGTGGAGCGGGCACCAAATACAAATGTTGTCTTATCCTTTACAATCGGCCCATTGAGAGATATCTTGCTGGTGAGCACACCAAGGCCTGCGGAGCCTGAAAGCTTTTTGGTATTTCCATCCAGTGATGTGATGTCGAGCACACTTGATACACGGCCTCCATATTCTGCGGGGATACTGCTTTTATAAAGGTTTACATTCTTAATCACATCGGGATCTATTGCCGAAAAGAATCCAAACAGGTGGCTGGGATTATAAATATTGGCGTCATTAAAGAGAATAAGGTTTTGATCTGTGGCGCCACCCCTAACGTTCATCCCTGTACTTGCTTCTCCTACCGACTTTACTCCCGGCAAACTCAGCACAGCTCTCAATACATCAACCTCGCCCATCACCGCCGGTATCTGCTTGATGGTGGAGATATTCAGGCGCTCCAATCCCATATTGGTGCTGCGGATGTTTCTTTCCTTCTCAGATTCGATCACTACTTCTTTCAGTTGAATGATTTTGTTTTTCATATCTACGTCCAGCTTGCCATCAGAAAATAACCTGACCTGGCGCCTGGTATCAAACATACCCATGTAGGTAAAATCAATGATATACCTTCCCGGAGAAAGAAGCAATGAAAAATATCCAAACTGATCTGTTGCTACCTGCACCTTTGTGTTTTCAACAGTAACGGTCACGCCGGAAAGTTCTTCCCCGCTTTCTGCATTTCTCACATAACCGGCGATACTGGCTCTGCCGCCTTTTAAAGAGCTTGAAGGGCTGCCTATCTCAATGATTCTGTTTTCAATGGTAGATGACACTACTACTGGTTGCACTATTCCCTTCTTTTCCTTCACTGAAATTGTTTCAGGTTTCAGAGGCTCATTTCCGTGCCAATATCCAGGGGGCAGATTGAGCGTCAATGCAGTGCCTTTAGTAATGAAAATATTCTTGTTGCGGTCTATGCTGTAGGTAAGATCAGTATTGGAAAACAATTTATCCAGGAGAGAATTCAAGTGAACATTCTCAGCTTTGAGTGTAAACCTGGTACTGTCCTTCAGTTTATCCTGGTCGAAGAAAACCCTGTAATCCGTTTGAGCTTCTATCTGCTTTGCAACATCTTCAAGTGTCGACTGATAAAAATCGGCGGATACCAGGTCTTTTTCCTGGGCCATGGCAGTGTGACCAATCAGTACCAGAATTATGTACAGAAAAAATTTCCTCATTTTATTATTTTGATTGGTCATATTGCGCCGCCGCAATTATCAGGCAGGCTTCAAAATCGTTTCTCCAGTTCACCCCTTCCTTCCGCAGTTCCCTGTTTATATCGGATGCATGAGCCGAGTACAACCTCATGGCTTCTCTTTTGTTACTCACCCGGTAAAACAAGCCATTCTTATTTACATAAAATTTATCCTTGTCTTTGAAATGATAAATGATCTTGTCATTTCTGACAAGGTTATCAGTTTGCTTTGACCTCCGTGCATACACACTTGTGGATCCCCTGTACAAAACATCATAAAAATCTGTATTGTACAAATTAGCTGCTTTGTTTTCAAACATTTTAATAATGGTATGTCCGGCGATGGTAAAACTATCGATCAGGTCATTTCGAAGTATCAGTTTGGAGTAGCCATCCAATGACCTGGTAAGGATATAATTCTGAAGAATATCCCATTGTAATTCTGTATTGTCATACAAATGGCCGTTATACCTGATACTTCCGCCGGTGAGAGTATCTGAGAGGAAGTACGGGCTACCTTCTTTGAGGTAAGACTGATATACATATTCGTCTCCGGTAAACAAAAATGCAGTGCTATCCAATTTGGAATTGTAATAAAAATTCAAAGTTGCCCGTTCCTGTTGTTCCTTTGGCTGCGCGGACGCCGGTAAGATGCCGATGCATGTAAGTAGGTAAACAATAAATAAGCGATTCACAGTTTGTGTCAGTAAAAATTGAAGAGCGAATTTATAATAACAAATGATAGTAACCTGCATGGTCTTACATTTAATATTTCTTAATTTATGAGCGGTATTATTTCCTTACCTATGGCAATGCATTAAACCCTACCTTTGCGCGGAATATTTTCTTCCATCATACATGAAGGTATTAATCAGGAAAGCCATTATCATCTCGCCTTCCTTTCCGAACCACGGAAAACAAAAGGATCTTTTCATTGAAAACGGGTTCATTCAAAAAATAGACGATTCCATTTCATCAGAAGCCGATCAGATCATCGACATTCCTAACCTGCATATCTCTGCCGGATGGATGGATTGCTTCGCCAACTTCTGCGATCCCGGAGAAGAATACAAGGAAACTATTACATCCGGCGCTAACGCTGCTGCGGCTGGCGGATTTACAGATGTAATGCTGGTGCCCAACACAACGCCGGTGGTGCATAATAAAAGCCAGGTCGACTACCTGGTGCAAAAAGGCAAAACCACTCCAGTAAACATTCATCCAATTGGTGCCATCACTAACAACGCAGATGGCAAAGAACTAAGCGAGATGTATGATATGCACGGAGCTGGTGCCATCGCTTTTTCGGATGGTTACCGGCCATTACAATCTTCCGGCATTTTGCAAAAAGCATTGGAATATGTCCTTGCCATCGATGGGGCTATCATTCAGTTACCCGATGATACAAGCATAGGCCGTTATGGCCAAATGAATGAAGGCATCATTTCTACTCAATTAGGGCTTCCGGGCAAACCGGCGATTGCTGAGGAACTTCTTGTGTCCCGCGACATTGAACTGGCAAGATATACAGGTTCCAGGATTCATTTTACCGGTGTGTCCACCCAAAAGAGTATTGAACTCATTGCAGCAGCAAAAAAGAAAGGGATCAAAGTGTCATGCTCTGTTACTCCTTACCATCTTTATTTCTGCGATGAAGACCTGCAGCAATACGACACAGAATTGAAAGTGAACCCTCCATTGCGGACTTTGAGAGAAAGAGACCATTTGCGGAAAGCTGTTGCGGATGGCACTGTTGATTTTATTGCATCGCATCACAGCCCGCAGGACTATGATCATAAAGTTTGCGAATTTGAAAAGGCAGCATTCGGTATGGAAACACTGGAAACTGTTTTTAGCGCAGCGATTACTTCAGGAGTGCCAATAGAAAATTTTGTTTCCATGCAAACACAAAACATCAGGAAATTGTTTAACATGGCAATTCCTGAAATAAAAGAAGGGGATGCCGCCGTCATCACATTATTTGATCCGACCTCAGAAAAGACGTATTCAAAAATCGATCTGCAATCCAAATGCAGTAACAATGCATTTATCGGCAAACGGCTTTATGGAAAAGTATTTGGTATTATTAACAAAGACCGTATATTTTTGCCTCAATCTTAAAAAAATATATTATGGAAAAACCAGTAACTACTGCATTGACAAAAGGCATTGTAATATCACTCATCCTGATCATACTCGGGCTTACATCCTATTTCATGGACTTTGATCCCCAGGGTGGTTTTCAATACATCGGGTATGTCGTATTTATTGCGGGCATCATCTGGTCTGTAATGAGCTATGGAAAACAAGTGGATTATAATGCCACCTTCGGTAAATATTTTGTACACGGATTTTCTGTTACAGCCATCATCACAGTCATCATGATTCTTTTTGTTGTGGTATTTGTACTCGCCTTTCCGGAAATGAAAGAAAAAGGAATGGAGAAAGCTGCTGAAAAAATGCATGCTGACAAAAAACTCACGGAAGAACAAATACAGCAGGGGCTTGATATAGCAAGGCGCTTCTTTATGGTAATGCTGATAGGCATGACATTGCTGGGATATATTTTCTTCGGAGCCATATCTTCACTCATTGGAGCAGCGATTACCAAAAAAAATCCACGCCCACTGTTTGAGGATGACATAAAACCAATTTCATAAATGGATCTGTCCATTGTAGTCCCATCGCTGAATGAAGCCGAGTCCCTTCCTGAATTGACGGATTGGATTGACAGGGTAATGACTGCCAATGATTATAGTTACGAAGTAATCATTGTTGACGATGGTAGTAGCGATGCTACATGGCATACAGTACAGCAATTGCATAAGACGAATCCTGCCGTTAAAGGAATTCGCTTTCAAAGAAATTATGGCAAAAGCGCGGCGCTCAATGAAGGCTTCAAAATGGCTGTGGGTGAAGTAGTCATTACCATGGACGCCGATCTGCAGGACAGCCCTGATGAAATTCCTGAACTGCGCAGAATGGTCCTCGAAGAAAACTGGGACATCGTAAGTGGCTGGAAAAAGAAACGCTTCGACAATAAACTCACCAAGAATATTCCATCTAAACTCTTCAATGCCGCCACGCGAAAAGCAAGCGGCATTTACCTCCACGATTTCAATTGTGGCCTGAAGGCTTATAGAAAAAAAGTAGTAAAGAGTATTGAAGTGTATGGTGAAATGCATCGCTACATTCCGCTCATTGCCAAGTGGAGTGGGTTCCGGCGCTTCGGCGAAAAAGTAGTGGAGCACCGGCCACGCAAGTATGGTGTTACCAAATTCGGATGGGATCGGTTCATCAATGGTTTTTTGGATCTGGCTTCCATCATGTTTGTGGGTAAGTTCAGAAAAAACCCGATGCACTTTTTTGGTCTATGGGGTACCGTTAGTTTCCTGATTGGTTTTATCATTTTCCTCTATCTCACTATTTCAAAATTTTTCTTTGCAGTGACCGGTATGACAGAGCGCCCCCTGTTCTTTGTCGCATTGGTGATGATGATCATCGGTACTCAATTATTTCTAACCGGTTTTATTGGGGAAATGATTACGCGCAATGCATCTGACCGCAATCATTATCTTGTGGAAGACACCATAGACTAAATGAACACATCATCGCAAAGACATATTGTGATCATCGGCCCTGCACATCCGCTGCGTGGCGGCCTTGCTTCTTATGATGAGCGCCTCGCAAGGGAATGCAATAGCCTTGGTTATAGAACCACCATTTATACTTTCTCTTACCAATACCCGGGATTTTTGTTTCCGGGAAAAACACAGTATTCCTCAGAACCTGCACCCACTGATATTGACATCAAAGTCAGGATCAATTCCGTCAATCCGACCAACTGGATCAGCGTTGGCAATGAATTAAAGAAACTGAGGCCTGATATCATCATAGTTAGGTACTGGCTTCCTTTCATGGGGCCTTGTCTCGGAACCATTCTCAGAAGGGTGAAGCGCAATAAATTCACCAGGGTAATCTGCATTGCCGATAACATCATCCCGCACGAAAAGCGGCCGGGCGATACATTATTTACCAGGTACTTTTTGAAACCGATTGACGGATTCATCACCATGAGTGAAAAGGTATTGGAGCAACTGCGATCCTTAGTTTCGGATAAGCCTTCCCGTTATATAGCACATCCGCTGTACGATCATTTCGGCGAGAAGATTTCGAAATCAGCCGCGAGAGGCTTCCTCGGTATTGACGAACATGCACGTGTCGTTCTCTTTTTCGGTTTCATCAGAAAATACAAAGGGCTTGACATTTTACTGGAAGCATTTAAAATATTGATACAACAACCGGGCAATGCGGATTTAAGACTACTCATTGCCGGAGAGTTTTATGAAGATGAAAAGCATTATGCGCAATGGCTCTCTGATCCTGCATTGCAGCCGCACTTGCTGCTGCATACCCAATTCATTTCCGATTCGCAGGTGAAGTATTACCTGTGTGCAGCGGATTGCGTGGTGCAGCCATACAGAAATGCTACACAAAGTGGTGTTACTCCCCTCGCCTACCATTTTGAAGTACCAATGATCGTAACGAATGTGGGCGGACTGCCTGCAATGGTACCCGATGGAAAAGTAGGCCTCATCGCAGAACCCAACGCGGCTAATATCGCAGAGAAAATCAATCGTTTTTTTGAATTGGGAAGCGATACCTTTTTGCCCGGCCTGCAGGAGGAGAAAAAGAAATACAGTTGGAAGGTGATGGTGGAAGGGATTGTGGAGGTGGCATCAGGTAAATAGTCTGCCGTCTGACGCGTTGCGTACCGACGGCTCAACTCAACTCAACTAGCGCAGGTCTCCAGACCTGTGATACTTCGTTACTAGAACCGCCCTAAGTAACGTGCTGGCACAGGCCTGGAGGCCTGCGCCAGTGAGCTAGTGAGGGATCAGTCGGCACTGAAAGTCAGACTGGGAGGGGGTGCAACTTCCATCCGCTGTCTGACCTGCGGTGCCGACAGCTGGCGACCAGTCGGCACTGAAAGTCAGACGGGGAGATGGTACAACTTCTATCCGCCGTCTGACCTGTGGTACCGACGGCTGCTTACTGGTCGGCACGTAAGTTCAGACCGGGAGATTTCTTGACAATTGTCAATTTACTTGATCGTGACTGATACAGACGGCCTGCAAAAGCGTGGGCTCCCCAATAAAATACATGTTGATATTTTTTGAAATATCCGTAAAAACCACAATCTTTACACCCGTTCTGTCTATCCTATAGAAGATTCCTCACCCACAATTTCAACTCCTCTATCCACAACTAACGGTTTAGGTTACTAAATCAGCAAGAATCCAATTACTACTGAAGAAGCAAAGTATGTTTTGTGCCCCCGCGCTTAAATAATTGTTTGCCTAAAGCAATGGTATTATGGAGAAAGTTTACCTGTCTGTCAGAAAACGATTGATACCAATCGTATTGACTTTTGGTATTTTAATATTTCACTTTTCACCTGTGATTGCGCAAGGCCCTGGGGCTGCCTGGCAGTATTCGAGATGTATAAGCCTGTCCACGCCCACCACAATGGCCGGCTACCAGGTGAAATTGGTACTTACCAACAATGAGTACACCAATATGAAGGTGGATGGTAGTGATATCAGGATCTATGATGCTTCAAATAATAATTGTCCTTATTGGATAGAACATTGGGATATTAACGGACAATCTATAATCTGGGTGAAAGTAACTGCAAACAATACCAGTGCGCTCACTATGTATTATGGGAATCCTGCAGCACCGGCAGTTACGAATGGAGCAGCTACATTTGACTGGTTTGATGATTTCACAGGTGCTACTTTAAATGCTAATTGGAATGTTTACCAAACAGGAGGTACCGGTAGTAATGTTACTTTAAATGGTAATGAAGTTTCTATAAATAACAATTCCGGTAACTGGATAGAAATATCCTCCCAATTTCCAACGGCTTCTACTGCTTTCTTTCTTGAATCAAAATTCAGATCAACTTATGACTATTACAGGAATAGGTTTTATGCAAGTACTGACCTGAATCCAACCATTGCTGACCAGAGGCCAGCAGGTATTGGTTTTGATTATGGGTATTTTCAATCAGGTGCTTCAAGTTATGTATTCTGGAATGGTTTCACCGGAACAGGGGTCTATGCTAATAATGATTACATAAGTCAATGGGCTCTTACAGATGCCAATATTGCCAATAATTACACATGGAATACTTTAGAATACCCTTCTTATAATCAACTTGCTACTCATGATACTACTTTTAATAATGATATAAGATATATTAATATCGCTGTTACTGAAAAAGGAAATACAAATTCAATAGTTGACTGGGTTCGTGTCAGAAAACGACAGGCCACAGAACCGGTACTGACTGTAGGCCCACAGGTGCCTCTTGTGCTCACGGCGACTGCTACCACTATCTGTGCTGGGACCAGTGTTACTTTTACTGCATCAGGCTATGGTTTTACCTCTTACCAATTTAAAGTCAATGGAACAAATTATCTTGGCCCCACACCGATCAATGCTGTTGCGATTAACAACCTTGCCAACGGAGACAAGGTAACCGTAACCTCAACTGCATGTAGTAACACGGTTACTTCTAATGAAATCACCATGGTGGTCAATCCGCTGCCAACAGCTTCGCTAAGTGTACCAAAAACCTCCATCTGTGCAGGCGAAAGTATTACATTCACAGCAGCTACCGCCGGGAATCCGGTCAATACCACGTACGACTTCAAAGTAGATGGCAGTACGGTGCAGAGTGGCACATCTAATACTTATACAACCAACTCCCTGACCAATGGACAAGTGGTAACGATGATTGCTACCACGCCTGCAGGTTGTCCTGCTACTTCTGCGGGCATCACCATGACCGTGAACCCGCTACCGACAGGTACACTTACCAGTTCTGATGCCGACAACAAAATATGTGCAGGCACTTCTATCACATTTACAGCAACAGCCGGCTTTTCTACTTATGAATTTTTCGTGGATGGCGTTTCACAAGGTATTCAAACCGGCAATACATTCAACTCCACTACTTTAGTCCCCCCCATTCGTTCCATTGGAGTACGGGTCACCAACAGCAACGGCTGCTTTACCGATTTATCACCCATCGCTGTTACCGTATATGCATTGCCGTCAGGATCCATTTCGGTAATGGAAAACTCAGGAACCCCTAACAACAATGTAATATGTGCGGGATCGAATGTAACCTTTAACGCTCCTTCAGGAAACAGCAACTACAGATTCTACCTGAACGGTACCGGCGCTATTCTCAACGTTGATCAAACCTCAAATGCTTACACAACAAATTCTTTAAGTAATGGAGACCATATCACAGCAGTAGTTACCAATAGTAGCGGATGTGCATCCACTTTCAATTCACCCAACATCACTGTGAATGCACTTCCTGCAGGAACCCTCACTGCTTCGAAGAACCCGGTCTGCGCGGGTGAATCGGTAATATTCACGGCTACAGATGGAACTAATTACAAGTTCTATCTGAATGGTACTCTGGCTCAACAGGGTGCTTCATCAACCTACACCCATATCCCGGCAAATAATGACCAGGTTACCGTTGAGGTAAGTAATTCAAATGGATGTATTCAGACATACGCTCCCGTTACAATGACGGTGAATCCATTGCCTGCCGGCACATTGACTTTTACCGAAAGCTCAGGTACTACATCCAACGATGGAAACATTTGCTCAGGAGGTTCTATCACCTTCACAGCACCATCAGGATATGCCAATTACGATTTCAAAGTAGATGGGACTTCTGTTCAGAACTCTGCATCCAACACCCTTACCACTAACACTTTAGCAACCGGAAACCGGTCTGTTACAGTGACAATTGCGAGCACCGCGGGTTGTTCAGCAACACTTCCCGCTGTTCCGGTTACAGTAAATCCTTTGCCAACGGTCGCAAGTATTACAGGGACGCTTACACTTTGTGCCAACGCTACAACCCAACTTGCTGATGCAACAGGGGGCGGTACATGGAGTAGCAGCAATACATCGGTAGCTACAGTCAATGGTTCTGGTCTGGTAACCGGCGCATCAGCAGGAAATACAACTATCACCTATACTGTTACTAACGCGAATGGATGTACGGACTCAAAATCAGTAAATGTTACGGTATATGCCATTCCTGCACCCGGTACTATTGGCGGTACAAAATCAGTATGTGCGGGTGGTACCCAAACCCTGACCAACAGCCTGGGTGGCGGCACATGGAGCAGCAGTAATAACTCCATTGCAACCATTTCTTCGGGAGGTGTGGTAACAGGTGTCGTGCCCGGGACGGTTACCATCACTTATAGTGTCACTAACGTCAATGGATGTACGGTTGCAGTAACTACATCTTTTGAGGTATTTGCCCTTCCGGTAGTTAGCCCGATTGGCGGCCCAAATTCAGTTTGTAATCTGTCGTCGATTACATTGACGGATGCTACTCCCGGAGGTGTTTGGAGCAGTGGTAACACAGCAATAGCTACGGTGAATGCAACTACCGGGGCAGTGACAGGTGTTGCCGCAGGGACGGTAACCATCTATTACTCTGTTACTAACGGGAATGGATGTAATACGACTGTATCCAAGTCTATAACCGTGCATGCATTACCAAATGTCACCCTTTCAGGACCAAACCCGATTTGCAAAGGAACAACAGGTACCTACACCACAGAATCCGGAATGACCGACTATGCCTGGACGATTATCGGTGGCACAATTGCCTCAGGAGGAACCAATGCCGATAATACAGTTACAGTAAATTGGTTGGATGATTTGAGTTCAAAATCAATCTATATCAACTACAAAGACGGGAATGGTTGTAGCTCTGAAACCCTGGTAACAGTGAGCACGGCATCGCCTGACCAGCCTGTGATAACCGGTACCAATGATATTTGCCAGGAGGGAACAGCAACTTATTCTACTGCCGCAGGAAATTCAACGTATTCATGGAACCACGTTGGAGGTACCGTGGTGGCAGGTGGTACCAAGACTGATAATACCATAACTATCAAATGGACCGCTCCGGGTACCCAATCCGTAGGTGTGAATTATACCAATGCAGCCGGTTGCAGGGCTACGTCTTCTACTGTATATAATGTCACCGTACATCCTTTACCGTTAGCGAATGTATCAGCCTCCTCAACTGAAGTTTGTCAGAACAGCGGAAATGTTACAGTCACATTTACCGGAAGCAATGCTACGGCACCATATACTTTCCATTACAAAATTGACGGTGGTGCAACACAGACGTTGACAACCGTATCTGGAAGCTCCGCTACCATTACCATTTCCAGCGCTACTGTTACAACTCATACTGTTCAATTAGTAGATGTAACAGACAATCATGGATGCACCCAGGCCCAAACCGGTAGTGTTTCTGTACAAATAGATCCATTACCAACCGGAACGATATCCGGGACAACAGCAGTGTGCAAGGGAGCAACTTCGCCTTACATTACGTTCACAGGAGCCACAGGCACCGCTCCTTATACCTTTACCTACAACATCAATGGAGGTGCCAGCCAAACCATAAACACCACATCAGGTAATTCAGTAACCATTGCTGTGCCTACAGGTATCGCCGGTGTCTATAACTATAATCTGCTCAGTGTTGCCGACAGTAAAGGCTGTTCTCAGAACCAATCAGGTACGGCAACTATTACGGTAAATCCGCTGCCACAGGCTACCATTGCGGTAAACACAACGCAGGTGTGTAAAAATGGAATATCTCCAGTAGTAACATTTACAGGTAGTAACGGAACAGGCCCTTACACATTTACCTACAAAATAAACGGTGGTGCCAGCCTGACTGTATCCGGGAATCCTACCGCTAATGTAAATGTGCCTACAACAACTGCAGGAACTTTTACCTATGCCTTAGTGAGTGTACAAGATGCCTCTTCTACTGCCTGCGTACAAGCACAATCAGGAAATGTTTCGATACAGGTAGATCCGACAAGTGTAGGCGGTACGCTTACCGGAAATG
>JBDHYH010000092.1:0-16067 GCA_039811325.1 Chitinophagaceae bacterium
ACGAGGTCTGTGTACAAATCTGCATATAATGCATTTCCCTTTACCGCGAGATCAATATTGCCCGGAATATCAACGAATGCCACATTCTTTGGTGCAGCAGGATTTTGATTGTTGATAATATGAATACCCTTGTTGATTTCATTCAGAAAAATGTAATTACCACGAATGAATAGTTTTCCCGGATTTTCAATATCCCGTGGAAAATTACTTTTTATGCCGGCCTTTACCTGCTCGGTTGTCTTATAAACCGGCTCATAAAAAGTATAGGTACGGATCCTCTTGACATGATCCTTTACGCAACCAGTAAGCATCAGGGTGAGCAGGCAAGAGGCAGGTATTATTGAAAACAAAAATGATTTTTTCATAAGTGACTATTTAAAAGGGCTGACAACAGTATCTGCCAAAACGTTGCATTTATTTTTTCCTGTGGATCAAAATTTCTGAACGAAGTCCCAAAAATGCAAAATGACGATCATCATATAGTCCTTTATTGGCAACTTTTGAAAGGTCATACCTCACGTAAGGCCCAACAGTTAATGAAAGCTTCTGATTTGAAAACGCTGTAATAGAAAATCCGGAACCAAGACCCACATAAGTTTTGTTGAAAAGGCCGTCGTCTGAAAAATACCCATTTGTACCCGATTGCAGTGCATTTGTTGAAAGCAATTCTGAAACATAAATGTTACCGCTCCAATACAATGGAAATTTGTTTGGCTTTGTCAACCGGACATCCAGGCCAATAGGAATTTCGATAAAATGAAAACTGTTATGGTAGGTTGATGAGCCAAATTGATTACCGGAATAATAATAATCGGTAGTCGCGCCGATTCTATACCCCACCACATTGGTTGTAGAATAATATTTATAATTGATACCGACGGAAATTTGAGAAGATGGTGAAATTCCTTTTTTTGCAACTACTCCACCACCAAAGGCAACCGAATGTTTAGGCACTGAAGGGAGTCCTGGCGATCCATTATTCACGCTTCCTCCCGGAAAATTCATGATGGGAGGATCCATACTTTTTTCTGCTCCTAAAAAAGAATTTCCAATTTGTGACAGGCCTGCCGAAAAAATAAAACCAAGTATCCATTTCTTATTCACTTTCCTGATACTATTTTTCTCAGGAGTAGCAATTGGTGAATGAAGTAATGTAAGACCATTCACCGGCGCAATCGCCGAACTACCTCTTTGGATATTTTCACGAATAAACTTATCGATACTGATTTCATCAGCATTGAATTCAGAATTTATTTTTGTAATACCTGTTATCTGAGCCTTGTTACTATCTATTGCAATAACACCCTCCGGATAGCTTACGATAGCAGCTATCCGTGCACGCTTCACTTTCGCCTCATCCTTCTTCGCTTTGATTTCTGTATTCTTTTGCTGAACAGTTTCTACCCTGGCTTCAACTTGTGGTTTCACCTCTGAAGGCTTTTTTTGATTTCCTGATGACGCAATTTTCTCATTGACTTTTTCAGGAGCATCCTTTTCCACTCCCTTCTCTAAAGGTTGGCCTTCGGTTATGTTTCGCATAGAATCATGTACAGTTGGTTTCTTTACCACAACACTCCCATTCTCTGAAGCGACAGATCGACCTTCGTTGCCATTTATAGAATTCCAAACCCAATACCCTCCTGTGGCAAGACACAATCCCAATAGAACAAAAAGGACAGGAACCAGCCTGCGGTCCCTCTTTTTCCGAATCCGATTCTCCACATTCTTCCACGATTGATCAGAAGGAGTAATTTTTAACCCTTCCAATTCTCTTCGAATTTCTTTCTCAAATTTATTTCCTTCCATAACGTTCTCCTTTTTCTTTTAAAGAAGTTCTTTCCATCCACTCTATCAGCAAAGCCCTGGCGCGCGCATATTGCGAACGCGACGTGCCTTCATTGATACCGAGCATAGTGGCTATCTCCGTATGTTTATAACCTTCCACAGCATATAGATTGAAAATGGTTTGAAAACCAGTGGGCAGTTGCCTCACGAGGTTGGCCAATTCTTTTGCATTGAGTTTTACTTCAGGGTCGTCAGCAGACACTACATGCATAGAACTGTCTTCAAACAAAAGATCGTATTGATAGTTCCGGCTGGTCTTTAAATAATTCAACGCTGTATTCACCATGATCTTCCTGATCCATGCTCCCAATTCTCCTTCTCCCCTATACTTCTTCAAATATTGAAACACCCTCACAAAACCATCCTGCAGGATGTTCTCAGCATCATCCATGTTCTTGGTATATCTGTAACATACCGCCAGCATGGAAGGCGCAAAAAGATCATATAATTCTTTTTGTGCTTCCGGTTTGTGCTTCAAACAATCCCTTAATAGCTGGTCATGATCCATTCCTCGCAATATACAGGGTTGACAACCGGAATATGCATTTCGTTGCATTTGAAAGGAAGCATATTTTTTATAGGCGTTATACAGAGTTTCACGGGTACTCCTTTGTGCCCTTATGGTAATAAAACCCTGAAAAATGACACTAAGTACCACAAAAGCGCACAGAGGCTCTTCTCAGTGGTTCTCTGTGTCTTTTCTTCCTTCTTCTCTGTGTAATTTTCTTTCTTACACAGAGGTTCACTGAGTACCACAGAGGTGCACAGAGTTTCTTCTCAGTGGTTCTCTGTATCTTCTCTTCCTCTCTTCTCTGTGTAATCTTTTTTCTTACAAACAGGCACACTGAGGACACACAATGTATCCCTTAGAAATGAAATTATAAATCTAATTAGGTAGATTCTTACTGCCACTTTCCGTCATCTTCCGGAAATAATACCTTTATTCTCTTCTCCATTTCGTCTGCGATCGCCTGATCACTCCCTCCCTGATGCCTCAGTTGTTTGATGATGTTCTGATAACTGGCTTTGTCGCGGTTCTGGCTCAATTTGAAAACAGCATCCATATTTTCAACCTCGATTTCAAATGCTACAATAGCATTCATCAGTTTCTGTGTGTATTCGGAAGGAAGGTTATCATAAATAGTTGACGATTGCCGGTCATTGTTTTCAAAATGAAGTGTCGTTATTCGCAGCACTTCTATTAAGGCAGTGTTGTCTAAGAACTGAATAGTTCCTTTCGCATGTACGCTCATGTAGTTCCAGGTTGAGGCCGTATGCGGGTCGCTGTACCACGTTCCACTCACATAGCAATGAGGGCCATTGAATACAACCAATACATTTTCATTTTGCAGAAATGCTTTATGATGGTCTGTATTTTTCATTATATGGCCTCTCAATATTTTTCTGCCATTTACTTCTTCAATAAAAACAGGCACCTGGGTAGCTACTGGTTTATTTTCAGCATCAACACCTGTCAGAAATGCAAACGGATACTTTCCAATAAACTCTTTTATGAGTTGTTCATTGTTTTCTTTGAAGTAAGGGAGATTATACATAGTAAATGTTCATGTGCAATGACGCGGTAAGGGAATAGACGAAGTTATAATATACGCCGGTTCAAAATGCAAATTGTTGAGCAGGTAAAAAGTTTGTTGGCTTTACAACATATCGAAATTGCGGGCAAATGGAAATATAAATCATTAAAGGTTCCTGTATTTATTAATTTTTCAGAAGCATGAAATCACAATTGAAAGCGATGGGAAACGGTATTATAAATTGCCATAGGCTATAACACGATATCAAAGTGAAAATCTCATCCATGCAGTTTGATTTAGCCGGTAGGGTTAAGCAAACTGAGTCTTCGGGTTAAGCATCGGATATGCAAAATGATATGGCATCGGCAAAGGCTATTCGATATTTTTTCAAGTGTTATAAAGCCAACGGAAATAGAGCATTATTGCAATGCTATCAGATTTTGAGAGATACATTGATACAATCATGTAATGCAATGCGGGAGCAAAAAAACATTTAACCGTTCATATCAGCATTATCACTATTTTATACAGTGAAGAATATTTTTTCAATTGCAAGGAGCAAAATATATTTTGAGGAATCTTTTCTTCCTCAAAATATCTTCACTCCTATTCCAAAACTGATCGTTCCAAAATCATCTTTTGTCTCACTATCACGATTGAATATGTTGATGTATGAAATTTTCCCTGCCCAGCTTTTTTTGGCAGAAAAATAGAAATGAAGAGTTGGCTTGATTCCAAAGAAAGTATGCCTGTTTATAAAAGAGGGGCCTGCAGTAAACTCCAGATATGCTGTCCGATTGAGCGAATAGGTAATCCCTGCAAACAAATTCACCATGCTTCCCAAATCCTCAGCATCAGTTCCATCCTGGTTCACTCTACCCACTTTGTCATCAGCAATGTAAGTATCAGCCGTGAACTCAATCATCGGGTTCAATTTCGATTTACTATTCAAATAAATCGAAGTTCCCAGCCCAATTCCCCATGGATTATTCCCGGGAGTCCGGTCGTAAATCGTTGCATTAATTTGTGTTTGGAACTGCATAGAAATCTTTCGTTCCGATTGGCTGAAGGCCTGCATGAAGATGATGCAAGTAAGTATTGTGGTGGTAATTTTTTTCAAAATGTAATGGTTAAGCAGTTAGTGGCCGAATTCGATGCAAAAATACTGCGTCTTAATTTCTCTTCACTCACAAGAACAAATGAACCATTTTCCCGCCGGCTTTCTCAGGAATATTTACCTGAAAAATTATTTCCACTCCCAATGCTCGTCATCGTCATACTCAATATTCAATCGGACCGCCAGTTCTTTGAGAGTTCTCTTCACTGCCTCAATGTTTACGATTTTTTTCTTAGGCAATATAAATGATTGCCCACCTTTCAACCTTATGAATATAGTTGATGGAATCTCATCGATTTCCACTATTTCAGATGTCATGATCTTTCCTTCGTTCCCGTCGTCCTTTGCCAGGATATATTCCTCTCTGATCTCCATTGTAACGTCAGCGTTAGCCTGGCCCTTAAAATTTTCTCTGATAAATGCCCTGAAATGACTGACATAACGCCGCCTTTCCCAAATCGGGTAAAGAAAAAACCAAAGAATACCTACTCCGATAAAAATGAAAGCGAGAACCTTCTAACCTTCAAAAAATGTAACTAACCCAAAAGTAACATAGATCAGAGGCAACAGTATTCTGCTTCGTTTTCTCTTTTTTTTTATTCGGGCAGACCTTGAAGCAAGAAAGAGTTGATGGAAGAGATAATCGTTTTCGTCTATTTTAAAAGTTAGCGTCACTGTATTGATTTTACTTACTTCAGCAACAACTGCACTACAAAAAGCAACAACACACCCAATACCATCAATAAAATATACGAACCCACTTGTCCGCTTTGCAACAAGCGAAGTTGCCGACTGCCATATACCACTCCTTTGCCTACACCATTCACGAGTCCGTCAATGATGCGTGAATCAAGCAATTTTTCAAAAGAAGAAGATATACTCATCAATGGCTTCACCACAATGGCTTCGTACAATTCATCTACGTAGAATTTATTCTTCATGGCCAGGGCCAGCCTTCCCGGAATAATTCCCGAACGTCCCTTCTTGTAATAAACCCAGGAACCGATTGCAGCAATGACCATCAAAGCAGCAGATACCGTCATCAACACCCATTCGGTGCTGTGGCTCACATGTGCATGAGGAAGCAAAGATTGAGATTTTGCAAAAACAGGATCAAGGTAGTGACCAAAATAATTGGCTCCTGATGAAATCACTTCAGGAATGCCTACCCAACCACCTGCGATTGAAAGTATTGCCAGGATGATCAAGGGAATCGTCATCGTACCAGGGCTTTCATGAATCTTATTCTCGTCATAGACGCCGCGGTAAGAACCGCTAAACGTCAATGCGAGCAAGCGGAACATATACACTGCTGTGATCACAGCGCCTGCCAACCCGATCACATACAACACCGGGCTTTTTACAAATGCAGCCAATAAGATTTCATCTTTAGAAAAGAATCCTGAAAAAGGAGGGATACCGGCGATGGCAATACATGCGATTAGGAATGTGATAAAAGTGATCTTCATTTTCTTAGACAATCCGCCCATCTGCATGATGTCCTGTTGCCCACCCACTGCATGTATCACAGAACCTGCACCAAGGAACAACAGCGCTTTGAAGAATGCATGCGTCATCACATGAAATACACCTGCAGAAAATGCACCTGCGCCCAATGCCAGGAACATATATCCCAACTGGCTCACTGTAGAATAAGCCAGTACTTTTTTAATATCATTTTGTTTCAGTGCAATCAATGCTGCAAGTATAGCAGTAGTAATTCCAATTATTGAAATTACGGTCAATGTGAACGGAGCCAATGCATACAAAATATTACTGCGTGCAATCATATAGATACCTGCTGTTACCATCGTGGCGGCATGAATCAATGCAGATACCGGAGTTGGACCGGCCATCGCATCAGGCAGCCAGGTATATAAAGGAATCTGCGCACTCTTACCCGTAGCGCCAATCAGCAACAACAATGAAACACCAACAACGAACGTGCTGCCCACATGCTGAGATAACATTAAAGCCTTGTCCCCATCAAATAATTGTGTGTAAGAAAGTGTATGATATTCTGCAAGTATCCAAAACATCGCCAGAAGAAAACCAACATCTCCTATCCTGTTCATCACAAAAGCCTTATTGGCTGCCTTGTTATTTTCATGGTCTTTGTACCAGAATCCGATCAGCAGGTAAGAGCACAACCCTACTCCTTCCCAGCCAATGAACATTACCAAAAAGTTATTGCCCATCACAAGTACCAGCATAGAAAAGACAAAGAGGTTCAGGTAAGCAAAGAACTTTGCAAAAGTCCCTTTGGATTCTTCATGCATATAGGCTGCAGAGTACACATGGATGAGAAATCCAACACCTGTAATGATCAGCAGGAATACAGAGGTCAACCTGTCTATCTTAAAGCCTAAATCAACAACATTTTCGCCTACATGGAAAAAATTGAAATAGTTGATCTCAAAAGCATGAAAACCTTCAGTGCCTGCAGCACTGAATACCATCAGGCTCAGTCCAAAGGAAACCAAAACTGTCAATGAGCCAATGAATGATGAAACTCCTTTCGGAAGATGATTGCGCAACAGTCCATTCAACAAAAATCCCGCAAAGGGAATAAGTGGAATGAGATAGATAGATGACATGATATCCATAGAAAAAAAGTCCGTTTATTTAAATTAGTTTTTCAGCCTGTTCAGGAAATTTATATCGACCGACCGCGTATTTCGGAAATACATCACAATGATGGCAAGGCCCACACTTACTTCAGCAGCAGCTACGATCATGATAAAGAAGACAAACAATTGCCCACTGGCAGCAACAGAACCACTGAATGCATTTCCATGATCTGACAAATGCATTTTGGAGAATGCTACCAGAAGCAAATTCACTGAATTCAACATGAGTTCAATGCACATGAATACGATAATCGAATTCCTTCGGGTAAGCACACCCGCCACTCCCAGCATGAACAACACAATTGACAAGAAAATATACCACTTGATTTCCATAACTATAATTTTACATAAATACCAACACCCAACGTTGATGATGCAGGCTGTATCGAAAAAATATCTTTGATTTTATTCACCGCTATTCCATTGAAGATATCCACTGCTTTATAGCTCGCTCCTTTTGTCAGAAATTTTACAATCAACCCCGAGCCAATAGCGCCAAGCCCAGAATACAATGCCGTATTATAATCTCCGCTCTGAATTGATTTGTCCAATTTTCTGACAAGGCTATATACCGCAATAGCACTACCTGTATATGCGGCCACTTTATAAACAATCCTGCCCGTACGGAATGTCCGGAATAATTTATCGACCTCCACATTATTCTTCATTCCTAATATTTCTGCTACTTTGGAAATCTTCCCAATCGGGTTCTTTCCAAGAGAAAACTTAGGTGCAAAACCTTTCTGAACATTGATCACTTTTCCCATCAGGTCCTTCAGGTCCAAATGATCCAGATCTATTTGCGCCCGTACCTGTGCAGACGAAAAGATCACAACGAGGATAATAAATATTTTTTTCATTATGGGGTGGATTTTATTTTATCTTTTTTTCCAATGATCACAGCGCCGATCATTGCGCTCAGGAACAATACACTGCTTATTTCGAAAGGCACTACATATTGATTGAACAGCACTTTGCCAAGATACTCCACAAGCCCTACAGGCGTACCCGGACGAAGCTGAATAGAATTTTGTTCGGCATGAGCTACAGCGGCTATGATCACGATCATTAATGTAAGCGCCGATACCAATCCTGCAAGTTTCATGTAAATATTCTTTCTGGGCTCAGCGTCCTGGTTGAGATTCATTAGCATGACCACAAACAGGAATAACACCATGATAGCTCCTGCATACACAATGATGTTTACCACTGCGAGAAATTGTGCATTCATCAAAATATACTGACCGGACAGTGTGAAGAAGACGACGATCAATGAGAGAATGCTGTAAACCGGTTTTTTGCTGGCAATAACTCCAACGGCAGCAGCCACCGATATGACAGCCAAAATCCAAAATAATATCTGAGTTGTTCCCATGTTTAATTATTTCTTTGTATCATTTGATTGATCGAGATGTAATGTATATCTGCTTCCCAAAGCTTTTTGATATCCTTCCGGGTCTTGCTTTGGATGAGGAATCAGCATGTCTTCTTTGCCATAAATAAAACCTTTGCGGTGATAATTGCTCGGTGCAAAGGTTTCTGTCAGGTAGATGGCATCTTTCGGGCAGGCTTCTTCGCACAGTCCACAGAAGATACACCGCAGCATGTTGATCTCATATTTTGCAGCATACTTCTCTTCACGATACAGATGTTCTTCGCCAGGCTTTCTTTCTGCTGCCTCCATTGTAATGGCTTCTGCAGGGCAAGCCACCGCACACAATCCGCATGCAGTGCAGTTTTCGCGCCCCTCTTCATCTCTGTTTAAAATCTGCACACCACGAAAAACAGGACTGAACGGGCGGGTTTCTTCCGGATAATTGATCGTAGCTTTCTTTCCGAAAAAATGTTTCAGTGTAATGCCCATTCCTTTTGCTATCGCAGGCAGATACATTTTCTCTGCAAAATTCATTGGCCTGCGGTCAACCGGTTTATATCTGTCAGTTAATGGAGTCATAGTCGTGTATTTTTCAGTAGAAAGTAATTCGGGTATTTCAATTTCATTGATTCTGTTTTCTTAAGAAAGTTTATTTGAGTAACATCACTAATCCTGTTCCCAGCATATTGGCCAATGCGAGCGGTAATAAAATCTTCCAACCGAGGTTCATCAACTGGTCATAACGAAAACGCGGTATTGTCCACCTGATCCACATAAAGAAGAAAATGAAACCGGCAATCTTTGCAAAGAATACCAATCCTTCTATGATTGACGTCCAGTTCATCCCGATCTTATGCACCAGGTCTGCATCATTGAAAAAAGGAATATCATAACCACCAAAATAAAGCGTAGCCATGATAGCGCTACTCAAAAACATATTCACGTATTCAGCAAATAAATAAAATCCCAGTTTCATAGAACTGTATTCTGAATGGTAGCCCCCAATCAATTCGTTTTCCGCTTCGGCCAAATCAAATGGTGTGCGGTTAGCTTCAGCAAAAGCACACACCAAAAAGATCAGAAACCCTAAAGGCTGATAAAAGAAATTCCATACGCTGTCCATCTGCAAACTCACCATTCCTCTCAAACTCAATGTACCGGTGATCATCAGCAAGGCGATGATGGAAATACCCATTGCCAGTTCATAACTGATAATCTGCGATGCAGCCCTCATGGCGCCAAGCAAAGAGAATTTGTTGTTGCTTGCCCAGCCACCAATCATAATTCCGTAAACACCAAGGCTCAGTACACCGAAGATGTACAGAATACCAATATTGACATCAGCTATTTGCAATGTAATTTCTCTGCCGAACAACTCTAATTTATTACCCCAGGGAATAACAGCGCTCACCATGATAGCCGTTAGCATGGCCAGGCATGGGCCAAGGATAAATAAAAATTTGGATGAAAAATTCGGAACGATTTCTTCTTTGAAAAACAACTTCACACCATCTGCTAACGGTTGCAAAATGCCGAAAGGGCCAGCTCGGTTGGGGCCAAGGCGATCCTGCATGAACGCTGCTACCTTTCTTTCAAAATAGGTAGAATACATGGCCACACCCAGCGAAACGGAAACCACTACCACAATGAGTACCAGTTTTTCTACGATCATGGCTCCTTCTATCTGTAGCAGCATGGGATTCATCAGCATAAATTCTATTGATTATTTAAAATACCTTTTTGAAATCATTAATACCCAGCCGCTCGCGTTGCGCTTCCTCTATCTCTTTTTTCTCATCCCTTTCTTCAAAGGTGATCGAAGTAGCCGGGCCAGGAAGTTGGCTGAGGAAAATCTCTTCACTATTCACTTCACTCTGTTCTTTGATATCAAGGAGCAGCAAAGGGTCTCTTCCTTTCAATAATTTCTTTAATGGGTCTTCCGGTACATCCTTCACTTCGTAATGGTTGGCAGATATTACAGAGTGGCGGCTGATCTTGGTAGGCCCTTCTATCACCCAATCAGAAGTCTGCTTCTTTTCAAATCTGCATGTGTTGCAAATCCACGCAGGCTTACCATCAATTGTCTGTACTTCACCCCAGGGGTCTTTACGCGCTGTAACACGATATACTTCATCTCCACGATTCCAGAGGGTAACCTTTCCGCAACATTTATCACAGTCGCGATGTGCATCCATCGGCTTGAGGAACCAAACACGATTCTTAAATCGGAAAGTACGATCAGTCAATGCTCCTACCGGGCATACATCAATCATGTTGCCGCTGAAATCATTGTCGATTGCTCTTGAAATATAAGTTGAAATATCTGACTGGTCGCCCCTATCGAGAATACCATGTACTCTTTCATTCGTCAGTTGATTGGCTACAAGCACACAACGATAACAAAGAATACAACGTGTCATGTGCAACTGAATGTAAGGCCCGATATCCTCCCTGATGAATGTGCGTCTTTTGAATTCATAACGCGTGCCTTCTGTACCATGCGCATAACTCAAATCCTGCAAATGACACTCACCTGCCTGGTCGCAGATCGGGCAATCCAGAGGATGATTGATCAATAAGAATTCGACTACACCTTTTCGTGCGTCTAATGCTCTTTCACTGGTCGTATTTTTCACCACCATTCCATCCATCACGGTGGTACGGCAACTCGCCATCAGTTTTGGCATAGGCCTCGGATCCTTTTCAGAACCCGCAGCTACTTCTACCATACAAGTACGACACTTACCACCACTATCTTCCAATTTGCTGTAGTAACACATCGCCGGCGGCGTTACTTCGCTTCCGATCATGCGTGCGGCATTGAGAATAGTAGTGCCTTCGGGTACTTCAATCGTACGACCGTCTATGGTTACTTTTATTAGTTTAATTTCCGGCATTTTTCAATTCATTTAATTCAACATCATAGTTTTTTTCTTTCAACACCGTCAACCAGCCTTTGAGTTTCCGAATCGCTGGATTATTTTCCTTTTCACCCATTGTCAAGTAAAGAAGTTTCAAATTTTCATTTTCCATACTTGATTGTCTCTTTGTATATTTTTTCAACTCTGACAAATCACCTGGCAGATTTGCAAAGGTTATTTTTTCCTGTTCACATACATTCAAAATCCATTGCTCCAAAGCAGGAATTATCTGAATAATGAAATGATGCTTCTCCCTGCTCTTATGTCTATACAAAGCAAGATAATTCTCCACTTGATCTATCATCTCAAATTCCTTCAAATATTTAATCTTCCTCTTGTCCTTGTCTATAATTCCAACTGCAAACCGGTCTTTCAATTTCCCTGTTACCATTTCTCTTTCTACCAGCAGGCAACTGTGTTTATGGTTGTATCTTTTTGCCGGCGGCACCAGGGTAGAAACCAACAAAGTATCCGCATAACATTCAGGCATTACCGACAGGTCCATTATTGAAATAGCTTTCCATGTTAAAAAATAAATCTACTCCATATAACGAAACCTCAGAAACTTCTTCATCACTTAATCTTTCTATTTTCGTTTCTCCATCCTTCAATCCTACCAAATAAATACTCAACTGGTCTCTATCCATTTCTTCAATAAAATCATTCAAAACAAAAGGGCTGTGCGTTGTAATGAAATATTGATTCTCATTCTTATCGAAGATGATATCAGAGGTCAGTTTCCCGATATAAGGTGGAAACATGTGCGATTCAGGTTCTTCGAAAAGAAGCACAGCATTTTTGTTGGATATGATGGCCGTTTTGAAAAAGATCAACCTTATTAGAGTCTCGGCCATTAGTGAAATAGGTATGGTTTTAATAATCCCATCTTTAACAGGTGGTGAAATTTTCACATCATTGCCTGAAACATCTATCACCAAGTCCAACCTATAAGGTTTTAATAATTCAGAAAACTCTTTTTGTATTTCTGAGTTATTAGAAATTAACTCAAATAAATTTTTTCCAAACGGTACTTTCAAATCTACAGCCGAATAAGTTTCATTAAAAATCTTTTCATCAGAAAACTTATAGGGCTTGACATTCAATTTTTGTAATTCAGGAAACCGTCCCGAAAAATTATCCATTCCATCCATATTTCCTGTAAAAAGTGTCTCTTTACCTATTCGCAAATTCAATAACGAAAAATCATAAGATTTTACTTCATTATTTTTCTCTAATGATATTGTAACAAGATTCTCATCCTGATAATTGACGAACAAAGCATAATCATCATTAAAGGAAAGAATAGCTGGCGCCTGGACATTATTATAATTGAATAAATGACTCAGTTTTTCTAACCTGACTAATCCTTTCAACCCTATCGGACGATTCTTCTCCGGAATAAATGTAAGCAAGCTAATAGCTTCCAAAATATTACTCTTCCCAACATTTGGATATCCAATCAGCACATTAACTCTCCTGCAGTCATCAAGAATTGCTTCATTGATGGACTTAAAGTTTTTAATTTTTAAAGAGTTAATCCTTGTCATTAATTAAAACTACGAATTTACTTCTATCGGATCCGCATACCCTGCCAATCCATAATTCCTTACCAGGCACTCTTCCCTGTTCAGCACATGCCATTCAAATTCATCTCTGAAATGCCGGATTGCCGCTGCTACCGGCCAGGCTGCTGCATCGCCCAACGGGCAAATGGTGTTGCCTTCTATTCTCCGTTGCACATCCCACAGCAAATCGATATCTTTTATTTCTCCTTTTCCGTTTTCTATTTTCCAAAATACTTTCTCTAACCAACCGGTTCCCTCACGACATGGTGAGCATTGGCCACAACTTTCATGATGGTAAAACCGGGAAAGGTACAAGGTGTGTTTCACCACACACTGATCTTCATCAAGCACAATGAATCCGCCGCTTCCCATCATCGTTCCGGTCTGAAATCCGCCGTCAGAAAGGCTTTCATAGTTCATCATCCTTTTTTCTCCCTTAGCTGTCTTTAATAAAAGGTTCGCAGGAAGGATCGGTACAGAAGAACCTCCGGGGATACAAGCCTTCAATCTTTTTCCATTGGGTATGCCACCACAATATTCATCACTGTAAATAAATTCTTCCACTGAGATGGTCATGTCTATTTCATAAACACCCGGTTTATTGATATTGCCGCAGGCAGAAATCAGCTTAGTGCCTGTTGATTTACCCATTCCTATTTTCGCATACTCATCACCGGTAATGTTCAGTATAGGAACTACAGCAGCGATCGTCTCTACATTATTCACCACTGTTGGGCATCCCCACAATCCTTTCACAGCAGGGAATGGCGGCTTGATGCGTGGCAAGCCTCTTTTCCCTTCAAGGCTTTCGAGCAATGCTGTTTCCTCTCCGCAGATGTAAGCGCCTGCTCCCCTATGGGTATAGACATTGCAATCAAAGCCGCTACCGAGAATATTTTTCCCGAGAAATCCATTCTTGTGTGCTTCGCTGATTGCTTCATCAAGAATATCGCTCACCCAGTCATATTCTCCCCTGATGTAGATATAAGAATTATTACTTCCTAATGCATAAGATGAAATGATCATTCCTTCTATCAGCAAATGAGGAATGAACTCCATGAGGTAACGATCTTTAAATGTTCCTGGTTCGCTTTCATCGGCATTGCAAACAAGATAACGTGGAATACCTTCGGGCTTTGCCAGGAAACTCCATTTCAATCCTGTAGGAAAACCCGCGCCACCCCTACCGCGCAATCCGCTCTTCTTTACTTCCTCCACCAACTCTTCCGGTTTCATTGACAACGCCTTCTCCAAGGCTTTATAACCTCCTTCTCTCCGGTACACATCAAAGTACCGGATACCTTCCACATTGATTTTATCGAGCAATAATTTTCTTCCCATGGTTAGTTATTTTTTGCTGAATTGCTCACGCAGGATTCAATAATCTGATCTACCTTTTCTTTCGTAAGATGTTCGCAATATGTTTTCCCCAACTGCATCATCGGTGCATACCCACAGGCTCCCAGGCATTCCACAGTTTGCAATGTGAACATGCCGTCTGATGTCGTTTCACCTTTCTTAATGTTCAATCGTTCTTCAATGTATTTAATAATATCATCACTTCCGTTCAGCATGCATGGCCCGGTCTGGCAAACCTGGAAAACATACTTGCCTACTGGTTTTGTATGAAACATGGTGTAGAATGTAGCCACCTCATACACCTCAATTGGTTTTAATGATAATAGTGAAGCCACATAATCCATCACTGCCACACTCAGCCATCCACCAAACTCCAGTTGTGCAAGATGGAGAACAGGTATCAAAGCGCTCTTTTGCCTGCCTTCAGGATAACGTGCGATGATACTATCTACCTCTTTTAGTTTTTCCTCTGAAAATTGTATGTCCATTTTGGTTGTTTCCATAATTTATGCGTCCAGTTCTCCGGCTATCAGGTTAAGGCTGCTCATGGTGATGATGGCATCACTGAGCATTCCGCCTTTGGTCAATTCTGAATACGCCTGGTAATAAATAAAGCATGGCCTTCTGAAATGCAAACGGTAAGGGGATCTTCCACCATCGCTGATAAAATAGAAACCTAATTCACCATTGGCACCTTCTACACAGGAATACACTTCCCCTGCCGGCATCTTGATTTCACCCATGATAATTTTGAAATGATAGATCATCGCCTCCATCTTCGTATATACATCCTGTTTAGCCGGCAGATAATATTCAGGCACATCGGCATGATATATTTCCGATTCTGCCCCTTTCATCTCCTGTACCTTTTGGAAAGCCTGCTTCACCAATGAATGGCTCTGCCACATTTCCTGGTTACGCACTAGGTAGCGATCGTAACAATCACCTGTAGAACCAATCGGGATGGTAAAATCAAAATCTTCATAACTGCTGTATGGGGTATGGATTCGAACATCATAATCCACTCCCGCAGCACGCAGGTTAGGTCCTGTGAATCCATAATTCAATGCACGCTCTGCCGATATTGGCCCAACGCCCATCGTTCGGTCCATAAAAATTCTATTGCGGGTAAACAAACCTTCAAATTCATTGAGCACAGTAGGCCATTCATTGATAAACTTCTCAATCTTTGTCCATGCAGCATCAGAGAAGTTGCGTTCGAATCCGCCAATCCTTCCCATGTTGGTCGTCAGCCGCGATCCGCATATCTCCTCATAAATTTCATAGATCAACTCACGATATTGCATTACATAAAGAAAACCGGTAAATGCTCCGGAGTCCACGCCAACGATACTGTTGCAAATCAAATGATCGCTGATGCGCGATAGTTCCATAATAATCACCCGCAGGTAATCCACCCTCTTAGGAGTTTTAACTCCCAGCAATTTTTCGCAGGCAAGGTGCCATCCAATATTATTCAGCGGAGCCGAGCAATAATTCATCCTGTCTGTGAGGGGTGTGATCTGGTACAGGTTGCGGTGTTCGGCTATCTTCTCAAATGCACGGTGTATATACCCTACCGTCTGCTCTGCACTCTTTACGATCTCGCCATCCAGTTCTACAATATTCTGAAACACACCATGTGTAGCCGGATGCGTAGGCCCCAGGTTGATAGTGGTCGTAGTTTTCTCCAGGCTTTCTTTATCAAGTATGATATGCT
>JBDHYH010000093.1:0-15587 GCA_039811325.1 Chitinophagaceae bacterium
CCAATAGTGTCGCAATCGGGGGAATTAACTTTGCCTATAGATATGTATTTTGAATTGGAAGAACCGGAGGAAAAAATTTTTGGCCTATCAAATATTTGTGGATATTTACATAATAAATTCTCAAACCAAATATTAATCGACATGAGAAAACTCATCTTAACTTTTGCCATATTAGCATTCACAGTATATGCTAAGGCACAGGAAAAATCAACATCCTTAAGCATTGCAGCCAATATCGGGCTACCTACCACTACTGGATATTCATTTGCCTACGGCGCTGACCTGCAGGCAGATTTTGCTGTAGCTTCTACTACGAAGATCACAGCAAGCGCAGGTTATGAGGGGTATTCATGGAAAGGAGGTGGAGGAAGCACAGGATTGGTACCCTTATTAGCAGGTGCCAAATTCTTTTTTGGTGAAGGAGGTAAGACTTATGGCCATGCACAATTGGGCTATTCATTCTTCACTAAAGGAGGAGGCGGGGCTTTCACTTATGCTCCAAGTGTAGGCTATTATGTTAGTTCTAATTTTGATCTGGCGCTGAAGTATCTTGCTGCTTCCAAGAATGGAACCACTCTCGGTTCCATCAACCTGCGGGCAGCTTACAACTTCTAAGAAAGTAAATAGAATTCTTAATAAAAAAACCTCCTTGTGAGGGTTTTTTATTCGATACCCAGGACAGCGGCCATCGTGTGGATTCCTTTCCTGTCTTTGATGTATTGTGCTGCTGCTACAGCTCCTGCTGCAAAGCCTCTCCTGTTGAATGCTGTATGTGTGATATCAATAGCATCATTTTCTGAAAAATAAGAGACAACATGGGTACCGGGAACCTCATCGATTCGGTGGCTGATGATGGAAAGCATTTCCTTGTCATTGATTTCTCCCAATACAAAATTCTTTTTCTTACCTGAATGGATCACAGCCTCTGCAAGTGTGATGGCTGTGCCACTGGGAGCATCTTTCTTATGAACATGATGCGTCTCTTCTATTTTTACATCATATTCACCATGCCCTTGCATCAACGAAGCAAGCCGTGCATTCAATGCAAAAAAGATATTGACTCCGATGCTGAAGTTACTGGCATAAAGCATACTTCCGTTTTTTGTAATGCAATATTGTTTGGCTTTATCAAGATCTTCCAGCCAGCCAGTAGTGCCGGATACTACTGGAATATCAGCATCAAGGCATTTCATGACATTCTCAAATGCAGCAGCCGGATGTGTGAATTCAATAGCCACATCAGCATTTTGTAAGTTCTCTTCAGTAAATTGGTCCGTATTAGTTTCATCAATTTTCAGTATCACTTCATGTCCGCTTCCAATTGCGATTTCTTCTATGGTCTTGCCCATTTTACCATAACCAATCAATGCTATTTTCATAGTCTGAAATATTAGTGAGGTTTATTGAATTTGTAATTGCGTTCTTTGAATGAAAATACAAGGCTAAGAGATGCTGTTCCCGTTTCAAAACGATAGGCAGGTTTTATTTTGAGGGAAAGATCAGGGCTTACATCAAAAGCCTTCAGATGCGCGTCCACTGTAGCATCCACTACATTTAATCCCCAAAGCAAGAGGAAGGCAAGAACTGAATAATCAATATTTTGCCGGTAGGCGTTTCTGTAAAAAATAAGAGTTGCTACAGAAAATGGTTGCAGGTCAGGCTCTATCAAATCATCATTTCCCGGAATTGTATCCATTTTGTACATCACGGCCTTCCTCAACTGTTTGTATGTTTTCAGATTGAAAAAAAATACGCCCGCGGAAACACCAAGCGCCCCATATACTATCGGAATTTTCCAGTATTTTTTATTATAGGCCTGGCCCCATCCCGGAAGAATGGCAGAACGAATCGTTGCTTTACGGGCACTAAATATGTTACTTGCTGAGGTATCGGGTTTTGATGTGTTCCTGATTTTTTGAGTATCTGATTGATGATGCACTTTCAATGAGTCTTGTTGTGCATAGAGTGGCTGGCAAACAAAGCCTGCTACAATAGCAATCAGAAATAAGATAATACCTTTTTGCATAACCGTTAATCGGGCTGCACATTAAACTTTTCAAGAAGGCTGTTCAGCTCCTGGATGGAATAATAGTCAAAGGTAATACTCCCGGCTCCATTAGAAGAATGCACCATTTTTACTCGTGTTGCAAAATATGATGCTAATTCGTCTTCAATTTTTTTCATTGAAGGGGATAGGCTGCTTTTTGATTCTGTTTTCTTAGGACTTGCAGCATAAAGTTTTCTTACCAACTCCTCTGTTTGTCTTACTGAAAGGCTCCTGGATTTTATTTCATTGAAGATAAAGAGTTGCTTATCTACAGCATCCACATTGATCAGTGCGCGTGCATGTCCCATGC
This sequence comes from Chitinophagaceae bacterium, assembly GCA_039811325.1. GTDB lineage: Bacteria > Bacteroidota > Bacteroidia > Chitinophagales > Chitinophagaceae > Ginsengibacter. The sequence continues at coordinate 2,358 of JBDHYH010000093.1, forward strand.
TGATTTGGTTATTTCGAACAGCGGCCTGGATGTCCGGAGGTAGTTTTAGCAGTCGTAAGTAATTGGCAACAGTGCTTCTTTCCTTGCCCATTCGTTCTGCAAGTTGCTCCTGAGTATAATTCAAATCATCTGTCAACTGCCGGTAGCTGAGCGCAATTTCAATAGCATTCAGATCTTCGCGTTGGAGGTTTTCCAGCAAAGCCAACTCAAGTATTTCCGAGTTTTCAGTTTCCCTGATATAGACAGGTACATCTTTGAGTCCTGCAATTTTTGCGGCTCTGAATCTTCTTTCTCCTGCGATGATCCGGTATTTCCCGTCACCGATATTTTTTACAGTGATCGGTTGGATGATGCCGTGAATTTTTATAGATGCCGCAAGTTCCTCTAATGCAGTCTGGTCAAAGTCGCGGCGAGGCTGACCGGGGTTGGGTTCTATTAAATTCAGTGAAAGACGGCTCACAGGGGCAGGTTTCTTGATGCCATCCTTCAACAAAGCACTTTCGGTGGTACTAAGGTCGGTGTTGATGTTTTGCAAAAGAGAACGGATCCCCTTTCCCAAAGCATCTTTTCGATCGGTATTTTTAATTTTCTTGTCCATGTTTATTTATTCACTTTCCTGCAATGAATTTTGCCTGGCCAGTTTAGTCATGTGGTTTTTCTGCAGGATCTCGCGGGCCAGGTTTAGATAATTAATAGCGCCCTTGCTTTCTGCATCATAAAGGATTGCCGGTTTTCCGACGCTGGGAGCTTCACTCAGGCGCGTATTGCGATGAATGATACTGTTGAAGACAATTTCTTCAAAATGCTTTCTTACTTCGTTCACTACCTGGTTGCATAATCTCAACCTTCCGTCGTACATAGTCATCAGCAGGCCTTCTATTTCCAATGCCTCATTCAACCTGCTCTGCACTATTTTAATCGTGTTTAATAATTTCCCCAATCCTTCGAGTGCAAAAAACTCAGCCTGAACAGGTACAATCACACTGTCTGACGCCACGAGTGCATTCACTGTAATCAATCCTAAGGAAGGAGAACAGTCTATGATGATAAAATCATATTCGTTGCGGATTGTTTTCAGAATGTTTTTCAATACACTTTCCCTGTCGGGATAATTGATCATTTCAATTTCTGCACCTACCAGGTCTATGTGTGATGGGATGAGGTCTAAGTAAGGGATTTCTGTTTTGAGGATCAAATCTTTGGCAGGCACCTCATTCACCATGCAGTCATATATGCTGCGGGTGATATTGTGCAAATCAAATCCCACACCGGTGGTACTATTTGCCTGTGGATCAGCATCCACAAGCAGTGTCCTGAACTCAAGCACAGCCAGGCTGGCAGCAAGGTTGATGGCGGTAGTTGTTTTTCCTACACCTCCTTTTTGATTCGCTATTCCTATTATCTTAGCCATAAAGTTTGCAAAAATACCATTTCAATCACATGCATACATGCTTTCGAAAGTGGTTCCAATTATAGTTGTGCTAAAATAACAGTTTCAGGGGTAATATAGATGTAAGTGTTAATTAAAAAACTGAATTGTGGATTAATATTCCCCGATAATTTACCGTTCCCTTTTCAGCCCATCTCCTAATTTTGCAGGCATGCTTCATGAATCAGCAAGTGGGGAACTTTATACGGTAATCAGCGGTACAAACAGGAAAGGAAGCCACACAGAAAAAGTTGCAAATTATTATTTGAGGCTTTTAGAGACCAAAAAGCTTTCAGCTCTACTTTTTAGCCTGAAAGATTTTAATCCGATGTCCAGGGATGATAAATTTTTGGAAGCAGAAAACAAGTATATCATTCCTGCATCGAAATTTATTTTTATCATCCCGGAATATAATGGCAGCTACCCCGGTGTTCTCAAAATGATGATCGATAATTCGGACATCAGGAAAGCATGGCACTTTAAGAAAGCTCTGCTTACTGGTGTTGCTACCGGAAGAGCCGGTAATTTGCGTGGGATGGACCACCTTGCTGACACTTTGAATTATCTAAAAATGACTGTTCATTATAACAAGTTACCAATTAGCAGAATTGATAAGGTCTTGGATGCAAATGGAAATCTTGATGCTGAGTCGAAAAAAGCTGTCCAGGCTCAATTAGATGAATTTATTGACTTTTAATCCGAAATAAAATGAGATCTCCAACGGCAGCACTGATTATTGTTTTTCTGATGCTTCTCATCGATGTATATGTGTTTTACGTGATACGATCACTGAATAGTACATCAAGCCAAAGGATGAAGACAGTAATATTTGCATCCTACTGGACGATCTCCATCCTCGCGATTGCCGGGTTGTTGCTATTCTTCTTTACAGGATATGAACTGTTAAGCAAAAAAATCCGTCTTTATCTATTTGCAGTAGTTGTAGCATTATTTTTTTCTAAACTGATTGCATCGGTATTTTTCATATTGGATGATATCCGTCGGGGCATACAATGGCTCACAGGTAAATTATTTTTTCAGGGGACAGAGGTAGCAGGAATGAATGAAGGAGGTATCAGCCGGTCAGTGTTTCTGAATTGGCTGGGTATGGCTACCGGAGGATTCCTCTTTGGATCATTGATCTACGGTTTTAGTAATAAATACAACTATCAATTGAAGAAAATTAAATTGCACTTCGATAACCTCCCCGAAGGATTCAGGGGAATGAAGATTGTGCAATTCAGTGATGTGCATTCCGGAAGTTTTACAAACAAGAAAGCAGTGAGTCGAGGTGTGAAGATGATTATGGATCAGAATCCAGATATTGTTTTTTTTACCGGTGATCTGGTCAATGATATTGCCACAGAGATGAAATTATACATGGATGTGTTCAGCCAGGTAAAGGCCCCTCTCGGTGTATTTTCCATTTTTGGAAACCACGATTATGGGGATTATATCAAGTGGCCGGTTGATGGTGTCTCAAAAGCACAGAACCTTGAAAACCTCGCGCAGGTGCATGCTGATTTGGGATGGCAATTACTGAGAAATCGGCATGTTGTCATCGAAAGAAATGGTGATCAGATGCCTATTATCGGCGTTGAAAACTGGAGTAATATTGGCCGTTTTCCAAAGTATGGAGATTTGTCAAAGGCTTATGCCGGAACAGAAAAATTCCCGTTCAAAATATTACTAAGCCATGATCCCAGTCATTGGGATGCGCAGGTAAGGCCTGATTTCTCTGATATAGATTTAATGCTTAGCGGGCATACACACGGAATGCAGTTCGGAGTAGAATTGCCGGGCTTCAGATGGAGTCCTGTTCAATATGTTTACAAAGAATGGGATGGACTGTATGAAAAAGGAAAACAAAAACTGTATGTAAATCCCGGATATGGATTCATCGGTTATCCGGGTAGGGTAGGTATTCTGCCTGAAATCACGGTGTTTGAGTTGGGGTAGGTAATTGATAATTGATAATGGTTAATGGTTAATTGCTAATTCAATATCGTTTAGTTAAGCACTTTCATCGACACATCATTGCGATGGGAACGAAGAAGAATGAAGGCTTTCTCCCAGTGAACTAAACAGCCAGGCAAACCCGGCGTGGATTCGAGGTAGCTTCGTCGTGCCTTCTCGCCATCACCTACTCCTTATCTAAACAACATTGATTGCTAATTGTAGAAGAGAATGCCTCAATCTGCCAACGAATAATAAACACAACGACCAACGAATGCTTCGGAACTGACGTATAGGTCTGTGTTCAAAACCCGGATGCTTCGGTCTGAGTCAGGCAAACTCAGCAACCAGGAACGATCAACAATCAACAAACCCGAACAAAAAACAAAAAGCCGCAGGAAATTCCTACGGCTTTTTGCTCAATAGATTTTGAAGTATTAATTCACTTCTACTTCAGCACCAGCTTCAGTAAGCTTGGTTTTGATATCTTCGGAAGTAGCTTTGTCAACACCTTCTTTCACCGGCTTAGGAGCACCATCAACCAGTTCTTTTGCTTCTTTCAGTCCGAGGCCTGTTAACTCTTTCACCAGTTTCACGATAGCCAATTTGTTAGCGCCGGCACTCTTCAGAATTACATTAAATGATGTTTTCTCTTCTACCGCTGCTGCACCACCACCATCACCGCTTACAACTACTGCTGCGGCTGCTGGTTCGATACCGTATTCTGTTTTCAGGAAATCAGCTAATTCCTGTACTTCTTTTACTGTAAGGCTTACTAAGCTTTCAGCTAATGTTTTAACGTCTGCCATGTTTTTTGTGTTTTAATTTTTTCCACCTTCTTTTTTCAAATATTATTTGAAATCCGGCGGAGATGTTTTTTAAAAAAATTGTTTGTTTTATGAATAATGGGTTGCCCCTATTATTTCTGATTATGCTTCAGTTCCTTCACCTTCCGCTTTTGGAGCTTCCGCAGGTGCTTCTGATTTCGGAGCCTCAGGTTGAGCAGCCTCAGCAACAGGTGCTACCTTGGTTACACCTTCAGGTTTATTCTGCAATGCACCAATCACTCGCTGTACCGGCGACAACAGTAATCCGATCACATCTCCGATCAATTCGTTCTTAGTCTTGATCTTAGTAAGGTTAATGAGGTTGTTGTCTCCTACGAATACTTCTCCATTCAGGAAAGCAGCCTTCAATACAGGTTTCTCATTATTGTTAGCCTTGCGGAAACTGCTGATGATCACAGCAGGATCTTTAGGGCTTTCGCTGAACATCAAAGCCGTTACATTGTGCAGTGAATCATACACACCTGCATATTTTTCACTGTCAAGGCTTTCAAGTGCTTTCTTGATGAGTGTATTCTTAGCCACTTTCATTTCTACCTGCTTATCAAAGCAAGTACGGCGAAGTGCTGTCACCTGGCTTACAGTCAGGCTTTCTGTATCTGTGATATAGAAGTTAGAATACTGGCTGAACTTATCTTTCAGTACTTCTATTACTTCCTGTTTTTGTTCTTTAGTCATAACGATATCTTTTTGAAGCCGCATTCAACGGCTCTGAATAAATTGATTTAGCTCTGAACTGATTTGGTGTCAATAAGAATGCCCGGGCTCATGGTACTTGCCATGCTCAATGCTTTCAGATAAGTACCTTTTGCTGTCGCCGGTTTCAATTTGATAATAGCATTGATCAGTTCCTGGCTGTTATCAGCAATTTTCTCAGGAGTAAAGCTTACCCTACCAATGGAAGCATGAATAATTCCAGCTTTATCTACTTTGAAAGCGATCTTACCGCCCTTCACATCATTTACTGCAGCTACTACATCGTTGGTTACAGTACCTGTTTTAGGATTCGGCATCAGGTTGCGTGGCCCTAATATTTTACCAAGACGTCCAATCTTTGGCATTACAGAAGGCGTAGCGATGATCACATCGACATCAGTCCATCCACCTTCAATTTTAGAAATAAACTCATCCAGTCCTACAAAATCAGCACCTGCCTGCTTCGCGGCATCTTCTTTATCAGGTGTGCACAGTACCAGTACTTTCTTTGTCTTACCAGTTCCATGTGGAAGGGAAACGGTGCCCCTGACAGCCTGATCTGCTTTCTTAGGATCCACTCCGAGGCGGATGTGCAGGTCAACAGAACTATCGAATTTTGTAGTATTCACTTCTTTTACCAGGGAAGAAGCCTCTTTCAGTGTATAGGCCTTGTCCGGCTCTATTTTAGTATTTGCTACTTTTCTCTTTTTCGTAATCATTTGAATATTTTTTTAACCCGCAGTGAGCGGAGTGTCATTGAATTTAACTTTTCCAGGGTGCTGTTCCTTCTACAGTGATACCCATACTGCGGGCAGTACCTGCTACCATCTTCATGGCGCTGTCCAGACTGAAGGCATTGAGATCTTCCATTTTATCTTTGGCGATCTCTTCTACCTGTGCCCAGGTTACCTTACCCACTTTGGAGCGGTTTGGTTCTTTACTGCCGGACTTGATCTTAGCCGCGTCTTTCAACTGCACTGCTGCCGGAGGTGTTTTAATTACAAAATCGAATGATTTATCCGCATAAACGGTAATGAGAACGGGAAGCACTTTCCCTTGTTTATCCTGGGTTCTTGCGTTGAATTGTTTGCAGAACTCCATGATGTTGATTCCTTTGGAACCAAGAGCCGGGCCTATTGGAGGCGCCGGATTGGCTTGTCCGCCCTTAGCCTGGAGCTTGACATAGCCAGTGATTTCTTTAGCCATATTTTCAATTTTTGGTGTTAACGCCGCGCCTGTGGCGGGCTCCCAAGTCCTCCCGATAGCTACCGGGATTTATAAAGAACTTTTTTGGGAGTGCAAAAGTAGGGGAATTAATGGGAATAAGGAAAAATGAAACGTAAAAGTTTTCAGCTAAAGAAACAATGCATTGCTTTCTCTTATTATAGCTAAAGTCTGAAGCCTTCGGTACTGACGCTTCGGTCAGTATTTAAAACTCAGGCGCTTTGGTCTGAGTCAGGCAAGTATGTGCTTCGGCAAGCTCCCTTCGGCAAGCTCAGGGAGCGCTTTTCACTTGATCTATTGGTTTTCTCATCGCCGGGCCAATCGATTTAAACTGGGTAGGTGTCATACCTGTAATTCGTTTGAACTGGGCCGACAAATGCTGGCTGCTACTATATCCCAATTCTATTGACACATCCTGTAACGATTGTTCATTGTAAATGATGAGTTCTTTGGCTCTTTCTATTTTCTGAAGTATGAAATATTGCTCTATGGTAATCCCCTCTACTTCAGAGAATAATTTGCTGACTGTGCTGTAATCTTTGAATACAATTCCTGTAATAAATTTCTGAAGACTAAAATGAGGTTCTATTCCTTCCTGTGCTTTTTTGATCAGGTTTAACTTCACCTTTTCAATGAGTTTGGCAGATGGATCATTCAATAATTCAAAACCCAGTTTGGCTAAAGACTCACTCAGTTTTTTCAGTTGCCCGGCATTTAGTTGCTGAACTGTTTCCACTTCGCCTAACTGCACGATTCGAGAGGAAATATTCAAATCTTTCAACAATTGCTCAACACTCATGATACAGCGGGGGCAAACCATATTCCTGATAAATATCTTCATAATCAATACTATCTTTTGTTATGCTCGCATTGGTTTCAGTGCCTTTGTCCATTTCAATAATTCTGCCATCATCGTCTGATAAGCCTTATCGATTTTGGCATCGGTCTGAAACTTGCCATCTTGTCCTATGCGCCCTTCGAAAAACGGAAGGGAAATCGCTTCAGTCAATGGTACTACTTTCACTGTTGTCAATACCAACTTACTCATTTGCGCAGACCTCACTCCACCTGAAATGCCACCATAGCTGACAAGGGCTGCGGGTTTGTAATTCCATTCCCTAAATAAGTAATCAATTGCATTCAGCATTGCTGGAGGCATACCATAATTATATTCGGGCATCACAAAAACAAATGCGTCCGCCAAGTCTATTTTAACAGACCATTTTTTCGTGTGTTCATTAGTGTATTGATGGAGTTTAGGATGTTTGGGTTCGTCCAGCATTGGCAAGTTGATCTCTTTCAGATCGAGTAATTCGGCTTCGAATTCATTTTCTTCACCTTCCACTCTTTCAAGAAACCAATCTGCCACAACTTTTCCTTTCCTTTCTTCCCTGGTGCTGCACACAATAATCTTTAGTTGAAACATGTAAATCGATTTTAATCATTTATTCAAATATCGAACTATTTTACACTACTCACTTAGATTGTATTTCATACATCCTAATTTTACAGTTCATTACCATATTTTAAAATGAAAGAGGCTCTTGCAAAATTAAAACCACAATTAGAAGGTTCACTTTTTTTTGATAACGCACACAAAGTATTGTACGCAACGGATGCATCCGCATACCGTGAATTGCCACAGGCAGTAGCTATTCCTAAGAATGTGTCAGATATTCAGAAACTCATTCAATTTGCCAATGAGCATCATGCTTCTCTTATTCCGAGAGCAGCAGGTACCTCACTTGCAGGCCAGGTAGTGGGCCATGGAATTGTAGTAGATGTTTCGAAATACATGACCGACATAATTGAGTTCAATGAAGAAGAACACTGGGTGCGCGTGCAGCCGGGTGTTATCCGTGATGAACTGAATATGTTTCTGAAACCTAAAGGCTATTTCTTTGGGCCTGAAACCAGTACGGCCAACAGAGCAATGATCGGTGGAATGGTGGGCAACAATTCCTGTGGTTCTAATTCTATTGCTTATGGAACCACGAGAGATCATCTACTCGAGGTGAAGGGGTTTTTGGCCGATGGTTCAGAAGTGGTATTTGCAAAAATTGATGCAGGAGAATTCAGGAAAAAATGTTCGCAGCAAAATCTGGAAGGTACTGCCTATAAAAATATCAATGACATTCTCTCCGATGCCGGTAACAGGGAAGAAATAGAAAAGGAGTTTCCAAAAGAAACAATCAAAAGACGAAACACCGGCTATGCACTCGATTCCATTATGCATCTGCAGCCATTCACCCCAGGCGGTGAAGATTTTAATTTCTGCAAATTGGTAGCCGGTTCAGAAGGTACACTTGTCTTTATCACAGAGATCAAAGTGAATGTGATCCCTCTTCCAAAAACTGTTTCAGGATTGCTCTGCGCTCACTTCAATAGTATTGATGAGTCTTTGCGTGCAAACCTGATTGCACTTCAATATCATCCCACAGCCAGTGAATTGATCGACCATTTTATTCTTGACTGTACAAAGGAAAATATTGAACAGCGCAAGAACAGCTTTTTTGTAAAAGGAGAACCCAGGGCCATTCTGATAGTAGAACTAAATGGAGCCACCAAAGAAGAAGTAGAGGCAAAAGCCGCTGCCTGCGAAAAGGAAATGAGAGATCAAAATTTAGGATATCATTTCCCATTGTTATTTGGTGAAGACACAAAGAAAATCTGGAGCCTGAGAAAAGCCGGTCTTGGTTTATTAGGAAATATTCCGGGCGATGACAAAGCTGTGCCGGTGATAGAAGATACAGCAGTGGATGTAAATGACCTGCCAGCATATATTGCAGAATTCAATAGTATTCTGAAAAAATATGGACTTAACTCTGTGCATTATGCCCACGCGGGCTCAGGCGAATTGCATCTGCGCCCTATTATCAATTTGAAAACTGTTGAAGGCAACGCGCTTTTCAAAACGATAGCACAAGAGATTGCCACACTGGTGAAAAAATACCAGGGTTCACTCAGTGGCGAGCATGGTGATGGAAGATTGCGTGGAGAGTTTATTCCGCAGATGGTTGGTCCGAAAAATTATCAACTTTTCGAGAGAATAAAAAAGGCATGGGATCCTAACGGTATCTTCAATCCTGGAAAAATTGTGGACACGCCACCGATGAATACCCAGTTGCGCTATGAGCCCGGACAAAAAGCGCCGGAACTGAAAACAACATTCCGCTTTCACAACCAAAATATTTTACAACACGCTGAGCAATGTAATGGTACCGGCGAGTGCCGCAAAACACACCACTCTGGCGGTACCATGTGCCCCAGCTATATGGCTACCAGAAATGAAAAAGATACCACCCGTGCAAGAGCAAATGTGTTGCGTGAATTTCTGACACGATCAGATAAACCCAACCGCTTCGACCACGAAGAGATTCATGAAGTAATGGACTTGTGCCTGAGTTGCAAAGGCTGTAAATCTGAATGCCCGAGCAATGTGGATGTGGCAAAACTGAAAGCTGAATTCTTACAGCAATACTATGATGTGCATGGTGTACCTCGCAGGGCAAAATTGATTGCGCAGTTTTCAAAAATGTCAGCACTGGCCTCCAAAATTCCCGGCATCTATAATTTTATGGTTTCAACACCGCCGTTCTCAACACTTATAAAATCACTCTCCGGTTTTGCTATAAAAAGAAGTATGCCTTTGATGTACAAAATCACTTTGAGAAAATGGTATCAGCAACATCTTCGAAATGGCAAATCTAAATCTGCCGGTAAAAAAGTATATCTCTTCTGTGATGAATTTACCAATTACAATGATACTGTAATTGGGATCAAAGCCATTAAACTTCTGGAAAAACTGGGGTATGAAGTCATTATTCCCGAACATATTGAAAGCGGGCGCACATGGTTATCAAAAGGATTGATCAAAAAAGCCAAAGAAATTTCAAGGAAGAATATCGAACTGCTATCACCATTGATTACAGGTGATGCTCCAATGGTGGGAATTGAACCTAGTGCTATTCTTGCTTTCAGGGACGAGTACATTGACCTTGCTGATGATGACATCCTTGATAAAGCTAAAGCACTTTCAAAGAATGTATATTATATAGATGAATTCCTGGCGTCGGAAATGGCTTCAGGAAGAATTGAAAAGAATTTATTCAAAGATGAGGTAAAGAACATTCTTGTGCAGGGACACTGCCATCAAAAATCACTTTCTGATATCAATGCTACTATCAATGCACTTTCGTTTATCCCTAACAGTAAGGTTACGCTGATCCCGAGTGGATGCTGTGGTATGGCGGGCAGCTTCGGCTACGAAAAAGAACACTACGATCTTTCTATGCAAATCGGTGAATTGGTATTGATGCCTGCATTGCGAAAAGCACCTGCAGACACTATTGTAGCAGCACCGGGAACAAGCTGTCGCCACCAGATCAAAGACGGTGTTGCTAGGAAGTCATACCATCCTGTAGAGATATTGCATGATGCACTGAAATGATGGTGTAATTATTTAATGATTAACAAAGGCACCTTCACCAGATGCCTGAGCCTGTCGGCTGTAGAACCAAAGATCAAATCTTTTACAGCCCTGTGCCCGTGAGCTCCCATTACCATCAGGTCTATCCCTTTTTCTTTGACTGTTTTCGCAATTTCTTTTGGCGGTGATCCGAAGCCAATAATTGTTTCTGCAAGGAACCCTTCCTTTTCAAGGAGTGATTTGTACTTGTTCAGGTTTTCTGTGTCAATAATTGTTTCTCTATCCCTTGCATTGCTGTCAAAGTATCGGGCTACGGCGCTTTCTACCACATGAATAAAAAAGTATTGTGCGGAAGTACCTCCCTGCTTGAGTGCGTTGGATATAATTGCCTGGTCTTTCCCCGAAAAATCAATGGCAATTCCAATTCTTGAAAATGGATGCGCCGCTGCAGCAACAAATGTTTCTGCAATTCCGTGCGGCAGATTGATCGCTTCTTTTTCTTCGCGTGATACCATTGGATGAATAAAGATATAAAAGAGCAGGAAAACACACCCTGCCACCAAAGGGATGACCACTCCGTAAATCACTACATCAGGAGTATTACCACTATTTATCCAGAGCGTAATCTCTTCTGCAACTAATTGAATATTCAGATATAAGATAATAATAGCACTCGCCCATGCTAAAAATTTCACGAAGGGTTTGATAGTAAATTCTCCCATCAATTTCTTTTTACTATTGAAGTGAATAAGCGGTATCACTGCGAAACCCAATTGCAGGCTGAGAACCACCTGACTCAAAACCAGTAATTCGCCTAATGCCTCACCTCCAAAATAAATGGTAGTAAACAATGCAGGTACGATTGCCACAAGCCTGGTTATAAGGCGGCGAAGCCAGGGTTGAATGCGTAGATTCAAATGGCCCTCCATTACTATCTGGCCTGCAATGGTGCCGGTAACTGTAGAACTCTGTCCGGCTGCAATCAGTGCGATACCAAAAAACAGGGGTGCAGTTTTGCCAAACAATGTTTCAAGCATGGCGCTGGCATCTTGTATTTCAGTGATACCCACTATGCCCCTTGAAAAAAATGCTGCTGCTGCGAGTATGAGTATGGCTGCATTTACAAAAAAGGCTAGGTTGAGTGCAATCACGGTATCGAAAAGATTCAATTTAATTGCGCGCTTTTTTCCTTTTGATGAAGGGTCTATTCTCCGGGTCTGTACGAGGGCAGAGTGGAGATACAGATTGTGGGGCATTACCGTTGCACCAATGATACCAATGGCAATGTACAATGCATCTCCAGACAGAGTGGATGGAACAAAACCTTTGGCAACATCTGCATATACGGGGGAAACAATCACCATTTCAACCAGGAATGAAATACCGATGATGGCGACAAGTGTGATGATGAATGCCTCCATCACTCTGATGCCTTTATGCATGAGGAATAAAAAGAGTACCGTATCAAGTGCTGTGATACAGATACCCCAGATCAATGGAAGTCCGAAGACGAGATTAAGACCAATGGCCATACCAATGATCTCTGCAAGGTCGCACGCAGCTATTGCAATTTCAGCAAGTATCCAAAGTGGAATATTTGTCCATCGGGGATAATTGCGTTTACTGGCCTGGGCCAGGTCGAGACCTGCTACAATACCCAGCCTCGAACTAAGTGATTGCAGTAGTATTGCCATAAAGTTGGACATCAGCAATACCCAAATCAATTTGTAACCAAACTGTGAGCCACCTGCGATGTCTGTTGCCCAGTTGCCGGGATCCATATATCCGACGCTTACTAAATATGCCGGGCCAAGAAATGCAAGAAACCTTCTGAATCCTTTTCTCTCCGTGTGTACTGTTCCATGAACCTCACTCAACGATTTGCCATCCCACATGTTTGTTGTTTTGTGAGCAAATATATAAAATTAGATACGTCTAACAATTTTATTAATTATCTTTCGCATCCAATTAGGATAAAGAATGCCGGTACTTACGTCACACATACAGGAAAATTATTTGAAAGCGCTGTACCATCTCACAGCAGATAAGAAGGAAGTTACTGTAAACGAACTCGCAAAGAAGATGGATTTGAAAATGCCCAGCGTGACAAGCATGATGCAGAAAATGGCTGATGAGAAACTGATAAAATATGAAAAATACAAGCCGATAAAACTGACTGATAAAGGGAGGAAAATGGCAGGCCTGATTATCCGCAAACACCGCCTTACGGAAATGTTTCTTGTCAATGTGATGAATTTTGGATGGGAGGAAGTCCACGAGATTGCCGAACAAATTGAGCACATCAAATCACCTGCATTTTTTAATAAAATGGATAAAATGCTGGGTTCCCCTGCAAGAGACCCTCATGGGTCCGTTATTCCTGACTCTTCAGGTAACATCAGAGAGGAGGTTCATATATCCCTTTCAGATGTGGCTATGGGCGAAGGAGCGAAAATCATTGGGCTTGCCCAGTCAGAAGACAGCTTTCTCAGGTTTCTCAATAGTAAGAACATTAAATTGGGGTCTGAGGTGAAAGTTTTGGAGAAAGAAGAATTTGATGGTTCTATCGTCATCGAAATAAATAAGAAGAAAATATCATTGAGTTCCAAAGTAGCTGATGATATCTATATCAAGCAGGAAGTGAAATGAAG